>NZ_JBVAYD010000012.1:0-72689 GCF_055413445.1 Lacticaseibacillus sp. 22
ATTAACTAATTCACCATACTACTCGTTCATTGTTTGTTTTGCAGAGATTCGGAACCTTTATAGCTAAATTTGATCTTCATCTTCAACCCTACTTTTTCTCAAAACAAGGGTCATGACAAATAAAATCCCCATAATGAGCAAGATTGCTGCCAAAATCATAACATTTTGAAAAATGTGAATGACACTCGTTGTCCCGGACGTAACAACCAACCCCAAAGCAAGCCCCAAAGCCGCACCGAATTGTCTGGTCGTATTATAGACGCCAGATGCGGCTCCGCTAATGTTTTCAGGGATATCAGCCATTGCCGAAGAAGTTAGTGGTGTTAAAGCCAAGGCAAATCCAGCACCGAACGTCAATGTGAATGGAAAAATGTACCAATAGTTTGTCAAACCTGCGAAAACGGCCAACCCAACTGCCGAAACAAACACAAGAAAGAGGCCTACAAGCATAACTTGACTATTACCGAATAATTGCACAATTTTCCGCGCTTGTAACGCAACAAAGAATAGCAAAATTGACATGGGTATCATTCCGATGGCGGCAATAAACGCAGTATAATGAAATTCTCTTTGCATGAACTGAGGAATATAGAACCAGAAAATCACTCCTGCCGCCGAAAATAAAAGTGAGCCAATGTAAGAACCCACCCGCACCCGATTCTTAAAAATGACAAGAGGCATCATCGGCTTAGTTGTGCGTAACTGACTGATAATAAACATGAGCCAAAACATTCCGGAAAGCGTTAACGTTAAGATTGGTCTATGACTGCCAGCAAGACTATAGGTTAGTGAGACCATAGCAAGCACGGACAGTAGATTACCTACCCAATCAAGTTCGACGGTTTTCTTTTGACGGTTCGATAAAACCCTCACCGCAACAACTCCCATTATCAAAGCTAGCGGAGCATTGATTACAAAACCAAGCCGCCATGAAACAAACGCTGCACAGAAACCGCCAAAAGCAATCCCAACTACCGCACCAGCTCCAATGACGGCTGCATAGTACCCAATCGCCTTTTGAAGTTCCTCGCCCCTGAATGTGTCCGTTATGATGGCAAGACAGGTTGGTTGCAAAATAGCGGCTCCAATACCCTGAATTGTCCTGAAGGTAATAATCATAGGAGCGTTCACCGATAGACCTACCGCCAAACTACCTGTAGCAAATAGAAGTAAACTGATAATAAAAAAGTTTTTTCTGCCGTACATATCGCCAAGTTTGCCACCTAACAACATAAAACCAGCGTATGTGAGAACATAACCCATTTGAACCCAAGAAAGCTGACTAGGTGTTAACGACAACTGTGCTGCCAACTCGACGGTTCCAGTATAGAGAATGCCTGTATCGAGAACCGTTAGAAATGCTCCAATAAGTGCAACCATCATGATAACCTTTTTCTTCACTGTCAATACTTTTCCTTCTTTCATTGCTACCTTACGAATTGCACCATAAGATTATTAGATATAACCTAAATATACCTATTAATCTAAAAAGCACCTGTTAATCTCAGTTTTTACCTCGTCACAAAATAAAACGCCACTGGATTTCTCCGGTCACAAGCCAACAACTAATGGACTTAAATTTCGTGCTACATCAATACAACGCGTGGTATTTCTCTGATAAATCAATGAACAAATCGTTTATATTTTGATTAATCGTAAGCACACCATCTTCTGGGGAAGCCGATTCACTAACAACAATCTTTTTAATAGCACTCGGGAAGCTGCTTGCCCGACGTTTCGTTCCAAGAATGAGAAGCAAATCTGCCGACTCGATCATTTTCTCACCGTTTGCCACCTCATTTGGATAAGTCCTTAGATCTCGATAAACAAAATCCGGGATAATGAGTCCTCCACAGATACGACATTTGGGAATATTCTGGTTTTCCAAGAGACTCCAGTCATAAAGTCGGTTACAATTTACGCAACGGTTTTTTCGCATATCACCCCAATACTCACAAACCTGCCGACTGCCGGCTTTTTGGTGTAGATAATCAATATTCATAGTGACGACACCGGCTAACTTTCCAGCCTTTTCAAGGTCAACCAAAAAATGATGACAACTGTTTGGCCGTGCATCTGGGTGAAAAAATGTTTTTCGATAAATACGGTAAAACGTTGCTGGCTCACTTCGCGCAAAACGTTGACTAACAAGGTTATAAGCGTCCCCATGATAGTCACTGTCTCGGTTTAAAATACTTAAAATACCATCGACATCGGGAATTCCCGAATCGGTTGAAACTCCGGCACCAGTAAAAGCAACAATGCGGTGACTTTCTGCGATTAATTCAAGCATTTTGGATATTTTGCACATAAATTCTTACCTCCTTCAATTAATGTTAAAAGTATATTCCAATTATACTTTTAAAACAACGCTTTTCAGTCTTTTATCTATATCCATCTTGTCGCTGATACTACTTTTGTTAGTATCTTTTCCCTACCTGACTAACAAAATTTTCTGGAATTGACCACGGCCGTTTAAATTGACTATCTTTATAAAAAAAGCAGATGCCCAAAGACGGACTCTGCTTAAAATAAATCATTGACTTCACTTTCAAAAATCAAACAATCGTCAACGCCGAAATAGTGTTTTCTCCAGCTGTTACCGTTGATAAAATGGTTCAAACTCACCACTCACATACCGACCAAGCTCATTATCAGCCGGACTGACATGAAATTGCAGCGTCTCCGGTAAATAGGCTTCTGCAAAAGCAACAAGCGCATGCAAGTCGGCGTTTTCGTCAGCATCCACTACCAACAATAAACTCTTGGCATCGTTGGCTCGAATCATGGTTGCTAAATATGCAGCGTGAATCGTTGCCATTTTCGGCAAGTACGTTTGCAGACGTGAAACAAGATCAGCCGCTTCTTTAGGCGGTTCAGAAAGACGAACAGCCTCGCCATGTTCGGCTTGATCCGGTTTAGCAACATAAAACAGGTTGGCGCGGGTTAAGACCATGTTTTCGCCATACGGATTGATTACAACGCCCTGAATATCGTGGTCTTCATAGAGAAAATTCGCACAATCGTCAATGGTTGCAACCGCAAAATGGTCATGGTCAGGACTTTGGGCAAAACTGGCCTGATCGGTAAAAATGGGTAAAAAATCGTGGCCATTATCATCCGTCAACAGTACCACTGTCGGATCCCCTGTCCGCGCCGTGCCAACCGGTAACATAAATTTAGCTGTTTTTAACCCCGCGTAAAAAGCTGCTCGCGTTTCATCATTTTGATCCTCACGTAATAAATGCATCAGGTGAATCAGTTGGGGATTTTTAACTTGTGGTTCATCACTCATCATGGTCATCTCCTTTATCCTGCTGTTGATCCGCGTTAATTTTTTCTCGAAAAGCGCGTAATTTTTTAGGTAATCCAAGTAGCCAGGACAACAAGACGATCCCGACGCTACCGAAAACCGCAACGCCTTGGGGCTGGAATTCGATCTTGCCGAACCACCAATTTGCAATCCCATATGCGGCAACCGCGGTTAACAACATCACGAATCCCATGATCATCAATAATCCGCGGCCACGATGAGCGATTAGCCAGTAGCCGCGTTGATTAGGGGTGCGCCACGGCAGTTTCATATAGATCAGCAAGACAGCGAAGTATAAGACCGCTGCTAATATTTTGGTAACGAAGAACAAGACGAGCCAAGAAGCCCATAACGCAATAAACACCTAGTCACCCTTTCTTTGATGTGGGTTTTAAATGAGTTTAGTGTATCATACATCACAAAATGTCGTGAAACCGCGAGATCTTTATCCTAAGATTGCGCTAATCCTTCAACGGCAATTAAAAAGATCTGAGCTAAATTGCCCAGATCTTTTCGTTGGAACTAAATGAATTAGTCACCTAAAACCTTATTAGCTTCGCCCGGCTTGGTTTTGCCGTCGCGACTGTAGTTCTTAACCTCAGCTACCATCGCATCGATGAACATATTACCCGCTTCTTCTTCAGTATGTTCATCGCCATACCGCCGTACGGATACCGCCGCATCGTTGAGTTCTTTGTCCCCGACAACGACCGTGTATGGAATCTTCTTGGTTTGGGCTTCGCGAATCTTATAACCCATCTTTTCATTGCGGTCATCGACTTTGACGCGCAACCCGGCTGCCTGCATCTGGCGTTTGATGCGGTTGACATAGTCTAAGTGCAGATCATTGTTAACCGGAATCAAAACGGCCTGTGTTGGTGCCAGCCAGGTTGGGAAAGCACCCTTATAAATTTCGGTCAGGTAGGCGATGAACCGTTCCATCGTACCGACAATCCCACGGTGAATCATGACAGGCCGATGTTCCTCGCCATCCTTGCCGACATAAGTCAAGTTGAAGCGTTCCGGCAACATGAAGTCTAACTGAATCGTGGACATGGTTTCATCGTTGCCAAGCGCGGTCTTAGTCTGGATATCCAACTTCGGACCATAAAAGGCTGCTTCACCCTCGGCTTCGTAATAGTCTAGGTGCAAGTCATCCATAGCGCCTTTCAACATGCTTTGGCTACGGGTCCACATTTCGTCATCATCAAAATACTTTTCGGTATTCTTAGGATCACGATAAGAAAGCCGGAAGCTGTAATCGGTAATGTTGAAGTCTTCATAAACATCCATGATCAGACGCAGAATCTTTTTGAATTCTTCTTGGACTTGATCCAGCGCAACGAATGTGTGGCCATCGTTTAAAGTCATTTCGCGAACACGTTGCAAACCAGACAAAGCACCTGATTTTTCATACCGATGCATCATCCCTAGTTCAGCAATCCGCAGTGGTAATTCTCGATAAGACCGAATGTGATGGTTATAAATCTGAATATGGCTTGGGCAGTTCATCGGACGTAATTCGAGCATTTCGCCATCGCCCATGTCCATCGGCGGGAACATGTCTTCACGATAATGATCCCAGTGGCCGGACGTCTTGTACAAGTCAAGGTTGGCAAGCACAGGGGTGTAAACATGTTCGTAACCATCGGCGATTTCCTTGTCAATAATGTAGCGTTCAATGACCCGCCGAATCGTTGCGCCATTTGGCATCCAGTACGGCAACCCAGCGCCGACTTTAGGATCAACGAAGAAAAGATCCAAGTCGCGGCCGATAACCCGGTGATCACGTTCAGCCGCTTCCTTACGCCGCTTGGCATCATCTTCAAGGCCTTTTTCGCTCCAATAAGCGGTCCCGTAAATCCGCTGTAGCATCGGATTGCTGCTCTTACCTTGCCAATAAGCCCCGGCAACCGACAGCAGTTTGAAATGCTTCAAATCCTTAAGACTCGGAAGCAAGACTTTTTCTTCAAAATCAACAAAATCGCCTAGCTTATAACCCTTAATCGGATCGCCGGCAGCTTCGACCAGTTGCTTTTTGAACGGATCGTCCTTAAAGCGGTCAAAAGCCTCTGCCCGACTGAGCACCACTGGCTCCAAAGCAGCGTTAGCCTTAATGATTTCTTCCATTTTCTTTTGGACTGTCGGTAAATCATCAACACTGACTTGTCCATCCGCACGATCGGTATCATAGTAAAAACCGTCTTCTATGGCTTGGCCCTTGCCAAAATGGATATCAGGGTACAATGCTTTGAGTGCTGCTGCTAAAACAAATGCCGCCGTCTGCCGCAAAACCGTGAGCCCTTCTGCATCATCTTTGGTCATAATCTGCAGCTTGCCAGAATGGGCAATCGGTTCATTGTATGCAATCAATTCATCGTCCAGTTTGCCAGCAACGGCCTTTTTTGCCAGACTATTGCTAATGCCTTCCGTGATGGCTTTTACCGTTGTACCATCAGGGAATTGTTTGACACTGCCATCTGGAAACGTAATATCTAATGCCATAAGTAAGACTCCTTTGTCGTTTTTTCGAAGAAACCATTTTACCGAGTACCACTTCTGAGTTGGGGAGGAAAACCGCGCTGGCTCGCGCTCACAAAAAAATCCCTGATATCTCCTAAGAGACATCAGGGACGATTTGTGATCGCGGTTCCACCCAGGTTGCCGACAGTCTTGCTGCGGGCCACTTCATTGGCGCGTAACCTGCGCAACAGGGCCATTAGGGCAATCTCGAGAAGTGGTTCGGATCAGATCTTGCAAGGCTTTCAGCCACGGCCTTACTCTCTAGTAGATGATCCTTTATTGCTTCCGTCTTCGATAGTTACATTGAACCACAATGTCCGCTTTGGTGCAAGTAATTTTCTGAAAGGGTAAAATACCAAGTCCACTTGGTATAAAATAAATATACTTCTCCGGTACGATTATTGACAAATGGGGAGGCATATACCTTGGAAAACGAAAAGCAAATTATCCAAACGAGATTTGGAAGTGCTCTGATGCGACTTCGCCTGGACCAACACCTTACTCGTCAAAGCGTTGTCGATCATAATGACCTTTCACTTAACGCCTTAGCTAGCATTGAAAATGGTCAAGCTCTCGTGAAATTAGACACCCTTATGATGCTGCTGAAATACTACAATATGTCATTAAAAGATTTTTCCGAAAATTACGTAAATGTAGCCAACAATTCAGATTTCAGTACCTTGATGAGTCAGTCCATCACACCAGATACACGATTCTTCATTCTTGATACAAAGGGCGCAACTTCAGCAAATAACTACTCTGACCAAGATTTCTCTCAATATCACTGGAACTCCCGTCAATTTAACAAGGTGCGCACCGGAGACTGGTTCATCTACCGTCGCCCAAAAGGCAGTTCTAAGTTTTGGTATTTCTTTGGTGCTGGTCAAATAGGTCCAATCACTCACGATGCCCAGAACAATCAACATGCCAAGATTGTCAACCCAATTGCATTCACATATTATCTCACCCCTGAGGACTTAATAGATTTTCCCTGGTCGTTTCGTCGACGAACTAGGCAAGATTGGTTGTACTTTTTCAATCAATACGGCATGACTGAAATTCAACAAACCGATTTCCAAGGACTTCTAAATGTTGTCTTAAACCATATGGATAGTCAGACTTCGTTACCTCTCACTCCTGAAATTCTCCAAGAAGACGTTGCTGTATACCAACACATTCAACGCCATGAACCCGAGCTAACGGAGAAAGTCGAGCCTCGTAAAGAGAGAATCGGACAAAATCAACTCGCCGAATTGGTGCGGCTGAACTATGGTTATCAATGTGCAGTCACTGGAATCCATACTCGCTCGTTGTTAATTGCATCACATATAATCCCTTGGGCGTCTTCACCAGAAAATCGGTTAGATCCCAGCAACGTAATCTGTCTATCGCCACTGTGGGATAAAGCTTTTGACCAAGGGCTGATTACATTTGATGCATTTGATCACACTATCCGATTATCATCACAAGTTACTGAAGACACTCATCTTTACCAAGAACTAGCCCCTTTTAAAGGAAAGCTGCTACGCCAACCCACTAAGGATAAACCCCAAACCAAATTTCTTGCTTATCATAATCGAAATATTTTTAAAGGCTAAAAAAACTATCTTTAGCACCAGTTACCGCTAAAGCCCGATCCCCTGGAAAGCTCGTCTAAGCAGAGTGATCTGTATTCAAACATGTCATTGTAGCATTTTTCAATTTAGGGAGCATATTTTACTACCTAGATCCTTAAACTAGTGGTATCTAACATCGATATTTGCAGTGATAATAGTAATCAGCAATCAATAACTTTTTAGCAACACTCACTGTCCATACTACTTCAGATAGCATGTCACTTAACGTTTTGCTGTTTGTCGTTGCCCCGATGCTGGCCACTAAATCTAGTACTCGCGGATAGGGTTTTTGAAATTCGAATTCGCCGAGCCATTAAATACAACGCATTGTTCATCTCTGTGATTTCGTGTAAAAACTAGCGCCCTTCTATAAATAATTATTTCAATTTTGAAGATTATCAAAACGAATCGCCCCAACATGGCATCTAGTGAATGAATAGTAGCGTCTATTGAAAAAACCTTTAATCTGCCAAAGGGTTCCGGCGATTTTCACCGTCAACGGTAATTTCTTTTGCCAAGAACCGTACCCGCTCCATAATGCGTTTGGCTTTTAACATTTCCGAGTTGCCACGGTCCGTCCCTGCCAATGACTCGGTTAATTCGGCCATACTCTTGTTTGAACTGAACAGCGTCGGCATTTTCTCCTGCATGCGATATTGCAGAATAATGCCCAGTACGTCATCCCGAACCCATGGACTGATGCTTTCGGCGCCAATATCATCAAGCATTAAAATCGGTGCCCGCTTCACGCTATCAATCTTTTTCAACACGCTGTTATTGCCGATTGCGTTCTTCATTTCAACGACAAACGTCGGCACATGAATTAATGTGGTTGCGATACCGCCTTTGCTTGCTAAATCGTTGGCAATCGCACCTAACAAGTATGTCTTGCCAACCCCAAACGGCCCACTTAAATATAATCCCTGATGAAACGCCTTAGGATCGGCAACAACCGCTAAAACAAACCGGTTTGCGGCCAAAAGTGCATCAAGTCGGTCATCGGTTGGATCATAACTGTCCAAGCTTGCATCGCGAATATCTTTAGGCATGTTCACCGAGGTCACCAATGAGGCTTGCTTGGCTTCTTCGTCTGCCGCTACTTTCGCATCAGTCGGTTCATACGCCACGTCAATCAAACCGTTTGCCACGACAAGCTTGGGTTGATAGCCAGGCGCCAATGGTAATTCGCCTCGGGCAATCTTGTTACGCTCACTGACAAATTCATAAATCTTGGCAGTTCCGCGGTCAATGGCATCATTGGCTAAATCCGCTTCATGCTGCTTCAGGAAAGTCTGGACTTCCGGATCCTGCAACGCTTCTTTGACCATCTTAAAATACCGCTCCCGCCACTGTCGGGAATCCATCAACATGGCCAGACGCTTGCGCATATCTTCCATTAGTTCTTACCTCCTTTATCACCAAGCTGCCGAAGTTTCTCCAATTGGGCAGCCAAGGTTTGCCGATCAGCTTCACTGACCTTCCTTTTCTTTGGCTGATAACCTTCTTTGGCCCAATCCGGTAGTTTTTCTTGCCGCGTGCCTTTTGTTTGAGTTTGACGACGTTTTTGGCCAGTCGCCTTTTGATGCTCAAACGCATGGATCTGGTTTAAGGCAGCTTCCGGGCTGGTTACATTGGCTTTTAACCAGCTGTTGGCAATCGCATCCAACAACGCCTGATTAATACTGTCGTTGGTTCTGAGAATATAATCAATCAGAATATTAATCGTCGGTGCGTCAAAAACATTGCGCTCACTCAATTGCTGAATGGCGCGCAGTTCGTTGTTAGCCGGATACATGCGCGCGTTTTTAGCCTGTTTCGCCGCAGTTAAAAACTGCCGCGGTGGCATACTTTTGGCCCGCTTAAGCAATGCCTCATCAGCACTTGCTACTTTTGGCGTCTGGGTTGGAGTTTGCGGTTTGGCATGTGGCTGCTGGCGCGTATAGCTTTGTTCGGCTAGCCGGCGCAGTTGATTCAAATCGATTTTTCCCGTCATAACATCGGTCGCGCGACTGATCAAGCGGGCAAAATCAGGCGGTTGCAAGCCGTAAAATGCCGCTACTTGATAAAGTGCCGCTTGATGTTTAGTCAGTTGTCCGGTTTGCAGATTGCTATTGGCCAACAACGATTTTAATAAGTCCCAATCGTAGCCATCCCCGCTTCCCAACCGTGGACGATTTGCCGGCTTTTGGGTCACGGCTTCTTTAGCGGCCACAACAGCCGGTGGTTCCTGGCTGAGGTCATGGTCAAAGCGAAACACATCCAAGAAGCTGGCGGTAATCTCTTGCCATTCCGGACGCCGCACCGGTTTCAAGCTAAACTTGGCTACCAATTCATCGTAGCGATTCTCGCCCACTTTGTCATACAGCAGGAGTCCTAACAGGTCATCTTTGAAAAAGGCATCGGGACTCACCGGTGGGTAAAGTTCATACGCATAATAACGGCCCAATGAGTCAACTTGCGAATAAGTGCGTAATAACCCCACTGCTTCCAATTTCACGCGCGCAACAAACAGCTGCTCAATGTCAATATCCAAAAGATCCAACAGCCAAAGTTGCGGCCGCCGATCCGTGACCAAGGCGCGGTCTTTGACTTCTTGCCATAAGCTCAGGTAAAGCGCCATCGGAACCGGGCCAACTAAGGGTTGATAAAGCGAAACTGCCACTTTTTCGTCAAAGTCGCTAAAATAACCTGCTTTGGTCAACACAAACCCGGCTTGCGGAATAAACGTATCAGGGCGCTGCATGACATTCACCTCTTTTCAGACAACGGACCTGAGACAATCGCCTCAGGTCCGTTTTGTTGATTACTTCAATCACATTTACTTCTTAGTCTTTTCCTTCTTCATCATATCCTGAAGCTCTTGCATGAAGACGGACATATCCTTAAATTGGCGGTAAACACTGGCAAAGCGAATATAAGCGACATCATCGACATCCGCTAATTTCGACATGACATATTCGCCAATAGCCTGACTGGAAACTTCATTTTCACCAATCGCGCGCAGTTGATTTTCAACCGAATCCACGATCCCTTGCATTTGTTCCATGGTCACCGGCCGTTTTTCAGCAGCCCGGATGAGCCCTTTAAGAATCTTCTCGCGGTTAAATTCTTCCCGCGTGCCATTCTTTTTGATGACCAATAACGGGGTCTGTTCAACGCGTTCAAAAGTTGTAAAACGAAACCCGCAGTTCTCGCACTCACGCCGACGCCGGATTGCCCGACCGCCGTCTGTGGGACGCGAATCGACAACCCGCGAACTATTATGATGGCAATGGGGACATTGCACGACTCCACCTTCTTAATCAAAGTTTGATAGCTTATTATAGCACGTGCAAGCCGCTTATGATAGTTGCTCAAGCCGGTGAATCAAGGCTTTTGCCTGGTCAATCGTCGCGGCTTGTGTCCCGTTGTTATCGATCACAAAATCAGCCATTGCCGCTTTTTTGGCTAATGGTATTTGGGAAGCGATGCGTTCTTGGGCCGCTTCTTTGGTCAAGCCATCGCGCGTCATCAACCGCGCCAACTGCACCTCGGGATCAACCGTCACCACCGCAACGCCATCAAACGCATCGGCATAGTCAGCTTCATACAAAAGCGGGATATCCCCGACAACGATGGCGGCACCGCCTGCTTTGGCTTGAGCAAGCGCTTGATTAATCGCTGCACGCAAATACGGGCGATTAATTTGGTTCAATGCTTCCATACGTCCCGGCTGCGAAAACACAATGTCGCCCAGTTTGGCGCGATCAAGGGTCCCGTCCTTGCGTAAGACCCCCGGCCCAAACGCTTGGACAATTCGCGCAAGCACCGGTTGACCCGGTTCAACAATGCGCCGGGCAATCACATCGGCATCCACCACCGGAAACCCAGCCGCTTTAAATGTCCGACTTACCGTTGATTTGCCTGACGCGATGCCGCCTGTCAGCCCTAACAAAAAGGTCATGCCAGTTGCCCCCCTCGATGTAGCGGCTGGCAATGCGGGCAATAATGCGTGCCGCGTTGACCGACTTTAATTTTGACAATTGTGGTGCCGCAACGATCACAAGGCGTCCCTTCACGATCATAGACATGCAAAGCATCCTGAAACGAACCGCGATTGCCTTCTGCATCAACGTAAGTATGGGCACTGGTACCGCCAGCGGCAATGGCGTCGTCCAATTCCTTGATAATCGCATCATGTAACGTGTGAATCTCCGCCTTGGTTAAGGTATTAGCTGGCTGCAGGGGATTGAGCTTGCTGAGCCATAAAACCTCATCCGCGTAAATATTACCGATTCCGGCCACAACAGTTTGATCCAGCAAAACCGATTTAATGGCTTTATGATGCCGCTTTAGCTTTTGGGCAAAGTCACTTTCGCTAAAAGTAGCAGCAGTCGGCTCCGGCCCTAGCTTGGCCAGTGCTGGCACCAATTGCTCCTGACCAGTGTGAATTAGCCGCATTCGGCCAAACTTACGCAGATCGCGGTAACGCAACTGGCTGCCATCCTGAAAGGTAAACGTCACATGATCATGCTTATCCAGCGGCGTTTTGGCATCCGAAACAACGTAATAGCGGCCTTCCATGCGCAAATGACTGACAATCGTCATGCCGTTGTTAAGCCGAATCAGTAAATACTTACCGCGGCGATCAATCGTGTTGACAGCAGCGCCCACAACCTGTTTTTGAAAGGTTGCCAGACCATTAATTAGGATTTTCTCCCAGTTTGTGCTAATCGCGGTGATTTTTTTATTTTTGACTAACGGTAACAAGGAACGGCGAACCGTTTCAACTTCAGGTAATTCAGGCATGAGTTCTCCTTATTTCGCATCAAACCAGGTCGGTCCATAATGACTTTCGACTTTCAAAGGTACCGCCAGTGAAACAGCCGAGTCCATAATCTTAGGCACTAATTGGCCAAGTTGCGCCATTTCAGCAGTCGGAGCTTCAAAAATCAATTCATCGTGTACCTGCAGCAACATTTTCGCCTGCAGATGGGCCTCATCCAACGCCTTTTGCATGCGAATCATCGCGACTTTAATGATATCTGCGGCACTCCCTTGGATCGGCGTATTCATCGCCGTTCGTTCCGCAAACTTGCGCAAGTTGAAATTGCGGGAGTGAATCTGGGGCAGATAACGACGGCGGTGGAAGAGCGTTTCAACATAGCCGTCTTCACGCGCTTTCTTGACCATATTTTCCATGTAATCGTGGACTTTCGGGTATTGTTCAAAATAACCGTCGATAAACGCCTTGGCCTGTTTCCGCGAAATCCCGATATTTTGTGCTAGGCCATAGTCACTGATGCCGTATACAATCCCAAAGTTCGTGGCCTTGGCTTGCCGGCGCATATCCGGCGTGACCTCATCAGGTGAATCGAGGCCAAAAATTTTCATGGCGGTATTTGCGTGAATGTCAACGCCGTGTTTAAAGGCTTGCTGCATATTCTCATCACCCGAAATATGCGATAACACGCGTAATTCGATTTGCGAATAATCCGAGCTAAAAATCTGCCAATCTGGATGAGAAGGGACAAAGGCTTTCCGGATAATCTTACCTTCATCCCGTGCTGGAATATTTTGCATATTCGGATCAACGGAACTCAGGCGCCCGGTTTGCGTCAGTGTCTGTAAATAACGGGTGTGAATTTTATGATCCGGCATTTGTGCTTTCAACAAACCCACCACATAAGTCGAGTTTAGTTTGGCCCAGCCGCGATAATCCAGAATATCCTGAACAATTGGACTAGCCGATTTCAATTCGTTTAAAACATCGACACTGGTGGAATAACCGGTTTTGGTCTTTTTAATCACTGGTAAATTAAGTTTTTCGAATAACACTTCGCCTAATTGCTTTGGAGAATTCAGATTAAATTTAACGCCGGCTTCACCATAAATTTTTTCTTCCAACACCTTAATGCTTTGCGAAAATTCGGTTCCCATGTCCTTTAAGGTTTGAGCATTTAACGTAATACCTTGAATTTCCATTTCTGCCAAAACCCGCGCCAGTGGCATTTCCATGTCCGTGAAAAGATCCGTCTGTTCCTGTTTAGCCAAGTCTTCGGTTAAATCAGGACGCAAGGCGAATAAGGCCTGAGACTTACGAGCGAATTGTTCAAACAGCAGTTTATCTTCAGGCACTTGACGCTTAGCACCTTTACCATATACATCTTCATCGCGAGGCAAGTCATGATAATCATGGTCTTCTGCAATTTTACCCAGATCATTGCTATTTTCATCTGGATTAATCAGATACGAGGCCAACAAAACATCGAAGGCAATGTCCGGCAACTTCAGGCCAAGACGATGAGCAGCCACAATATTGCGCTTGCCATCAAACACCGTTAAGTCGCGGTTTGAATCACCAAGCCACTTAGCAACTTCCGGAATCGTCAACAATGACACATCCGTGCTGACGTAAGTTTCTTCTTTAGTCCCAATGAAAAAGCCCACTTGTTCAGCGGTATGATAATTATCCGCTAACATTTCAATCTCAAAGGTTAACGGTTCGGTTGTTTTCGTGAGCGCCAAAATTGATTGGTCATCCAAAACGGAATAGTGTACAGGCTGTGACGGTTTTGCAACATCCCCGCCAATTTTCTTCAACAGGGAATTCATATTCATCTTAGTATAGAAATCGCGTAACTTCGCCAAATCGGGACCGTTATACTTTACGTCTGCAAGATCGATGGTCACAGGTGCATCGCGGTCAATTGTGGCTAACTGCTTGCTCAGGTACGCTTTGTCTTTGTCATTGATGAGACTTTCCTTCATTTTGGAAGTCTTCATCGCATCAATGTTGGCGTAAAGGTTTTCGATACTGCCATATTGCTTTAGCAGTTTTAAAGCCGTTTTTTCGCCAACCTTGGTGACCCCTGGATAATTATCTGACGTATCACCCATTAACCCCTTTAGATCAATAATCTGAGTGGGGGTAATGCCAAGCTTTTCTTTAACGTGTTCCGGCGTGTACGCCTCAAGTTCATTAACGCCTTTGACCGTGACCTGCACCGTTGTTTGATCCGTCGTTAATTGCGTTAAATCACGATCACCAGTCACGATTGTTGTCTGCCACCCTGCATCATCAGCTCGCTTAGCCATCGTTCCGATAATGTCATCAGCTTCATAATCCTTGAGTTCATAATGCTGAATGCCCATATCGTCGAGTAATTCCTTGATATACGGCAGCTGCTCTAACAACTCGCTTGGCGTCTTCGCCCGACCGCTTTTATAATCCGCGTATTTAGCTGTTCTAAAAGTCGTCTTGCCAGCATCAAACGCAACCAAGGCAGCATCTGGTTTAACCGACTTTAAAACAATCTCGAGCATATTGTTAAATGCGTAGATGGCATTGGTGTGCAGCCCATCTTGATTGGTGAAACGATCGAGTTGATTGTACAGGGCAAAAAAGGCACGGAATGCGATTGAGTTGCCGTCAATCAACAATAATTTAGTTTGACTCGTCATATATGAGCTTCCTTTTCTTCTCAAACCACCGCTATCGATGACATGAGTTAATTGTCATCATTATTGTACCAAATTCTTTGCCTTTGTGACGGCACGTTCCTAGTTAAGGGGGATCATCTCATAGCCGTTGCGGTTTGATAGGTTGCAGTGGGTGGTGGCCGTCCATTGATACACGTTTCTTCGTGCAAAAGCTTACGTGTAAGGACATTGAACGCAATGGCAAAGACCGGGCCATCATGCTTAAGGCCGCTTACACTCTGAGTCCTTGACACTCACTTTCTATAACGCGCTCCCCGGCGCAGAAGTCTGCGTGTAAGGACCTTAAGCGCAATGGCCAAGACCGGGCCATCACGCTTAAGGCCGCTTACACTCCGACTTCTAACCGCGCCGGCTCGCGCTCACATAAAAAAAGCCGGTTTCTGACCGACTTTTGCTTTTATTAATTGTTGTTGTCGCCAACGCCTAGGATCTGCAAGATGGCGGTGAATAGGTTTAAGAAATCAAGATAAAGCATAAGCGCCCCGACAACGGCTAGTGAGCTGGTGGAAATAGCTGCTTGTCCATCGCTGCCAGCCGTCAAGTATAAGTTCTTCAGGCGCTGAGTGTCCCAAGCGGTCAACACGATGAAGATGATCAAGATCGCATAAGAAATCAACATCTGCATGCCGCTTGAACCCATAAACATGTTAACCAACATCATGATGATGACGCCAAACAATGCAGACATCGCGATATTTCCCGCCTTACTCAGGTCACGCTTGCCAAAATGGCCAACCATGGACATGACGAAAAAGACTACCGCCGTTGTTGCCAATGCAACTGCAAGGTTAGATGTCTTTGCAACCATCGCAACGGAAGCAAAAGTGAAACCAAAACTTGCGGACATCAGATAAAACATTAAAGTTGCATAACCCGGACTTGCCTGGGCCCGCCGTCCAGTCACAAAGAAGGACAGGATCAGCGGCAATGCTGTCATAATCCAAAAGATAATTGGATGAGCACCCACAAAGTTGATGTAATCATTCTTAAGGGTAACTCCTAGTAAATAACTTACGAGCGCCGTCACAACCAGCCCGCTCCCCATCAAGGTGTAGATGCGGGAGAAGAACTGCGTCAAGCCGGCCTCGTTTACAACACGGCGTTCTTGCATATTGCGTTCATTCCTTTCAACTATCTATAACTATTATAACCAGATCAAAACATTTTGTCAGTCAGGCCAAAGACCGATTTGCATCTTGGTGAGTCAAACCGTCAAGCCCTGATACTGACTTTATCATGCTAGTGCTAACATTAACAGCCCGACATGCGCTTGTCCACTGGCTTGTATAGATCGTCATTGCTTTATTGCATATGTGTGAATGCGATCTTTCGGAGGACAAGCAAGGGAAAATACTAGATTTATTTATAATTAATTACTATTAATTTACTAAAGTTCACATCCGCTCGTAAAATCATTGACCGGCATACGTTTATCTGTTAATTTTTAATCATCGAAAGTCTCTCTCTTAAAATAAAGGATGTGAATAAATAATGCTCATGTTTTTTTATGGCACCCTAGCTATCATACTGATTACGATGCTCTTATTTAGAAAGAATCCAGCGATTAATCGAATCTCAAGTGCTATCATCTCGTCATCAAAAGTGGGAGCGCTATGTCGAACTTGCTTTTTAATCGTGAATTTCATTTTCTTTTATCTGTTTGTGACCCGCGACTTGTTGACTTTATTTACAATCGCGATGGTCGCCATCATGTATCTTGCCGTTGACTGGAGTCGTGGTCTACAAAGGAGTTGAACGCATTTCGGTTAATAAAGTACGCCTTGAATGCCACAATGAGTCGTTTTTTTTCATGCAAAATCGAGATGCGAAAAAAGCTAACCCGCGATGGATTAGCTTTTTTGTTTAACCGCAGATCTGGTCATAAAGCCCATTTCTTCTCAGAGATAACTGAATTGCCATCACACTGGCAACACAGAACAGATGTCTTGAAAGCCTTCAAATTAAGCACCGCGATGATGCCGCGCATAACGTTTGAACGCAATTACATTAATGGTGAGGAGTACGACTAACCCTGCTAAAATCATTAAGCGCCAGTCAATCGCATTCGCTTGGGCAGGTGCTTTTTTAACAGCGGCAGCATTCAGGTCATCGGCCTCTTTTTGCGCGACCATAAATGTTTTCTTGAAGTGCCATGTTCTACCGCCTGCCTTTGCGACCCCCTCAAAACGATATTTTCCCGGTTTTAACGGTTCATCATTGAGATCGACCTTAAAATTAAAGTTTGAGTTCGGTGCCATCTTGAGTTCGTGCTTGCGCGTTTGATACAGTGTTTTGCTTCCGTCTGCCTCAAAGATCTTCCCTTCTACAGTCAGGTCTTTGAGCATCGCCGGTTCAAAGTTTTGAATATTGGCTTGAATGGCGTTGTGACCATGATCACTGACCGCCTTCACTTCCTGCACCCTCAAGTTCGGTGGCACGACTTGATCAGATTCGGTTAAAACAACACCGAGTGCGTAGACATAACGATTAGCAACTGCGCCACTCGTTGTCGCTTTTTCATCTGGTTTAGCCATAAATTGCAGGCCACCAAGAACCGTCCCGGCAAATGCCTGCGCGGGCAACTTTAATTGCAAAGGTACTGTTTGTTGGCTTAAAGCCGGGATCGTCACTTCCGTTGGGGCCTTTAATAACGTTTTGAGATTGACCTTTAATGACGCATCCGTTCGACCCACCTGTTCGCCGTATTCGACCACCCCATTATCGTTTGTGAAGGCGGGGTTCACCTTGATGAGCACGGTCACGGGATCAGCTTGACGATTTTGAATGACAACGTTTAACGTCTGCGCTTGATTCGGACTCACCCGTAAATCAAAGTAGCTCGCACTTGTACCCCGCTGATTTTCCGGCAACTCAGCTTTGACCGTAAACCCTTCGCCTGCCGCTTGTGCAGATTGCTGCCACATGCCGGAAAAGAGTACCATGACCCACCCCAAGAGACCAACGATCCATATACTTTTTTTCATCTTTTGTGTGGCACCATCGACGCAAACGTGCAACGGCGCCTCCTTTCTTAGTGTTTTAGTTTTCGAGATTGATGCAGATAATATGCCAGTAAGAGACCCAGCCAGAAAAAGACGCCTGCTAAGACAGTTATCAGATATGAAGCTTCTTGTAGCGCTGGCAGTTTTGCAGGCTTAGTGGCTTTCTTTTTGCTTATATCGGCCATTGCCGGCTTCTGGCGAGAGGTAGGCAGCCGATCATCGCCTGGCGAATCCGGCGTTACAACCTTCACAATTTTGGGATCGCTCATCGGCTCAACCAGAATGCGAACATGAGCCACGGAAGTCTTTTCGTCAGCATGGGTCATCGTTGCCGGTGCCGCAACAACAATGCCAATTAAGACTGCCACCCACACTAGCCTTTGATTTGCTCTCATTTGGTTTTACAGTGGCGCCCTGGTCAGCGTCCAAGTCAGCGTGGTGGAAAAATCTCCCGACTTGAGCCCTTCCGTTGCATAACTTTTGGCTGGCACCGTCAAGGCAACCCCTTTATCTGCTTGTTTCTGATTAAACAGATCCATGAAGGTTCCTTTAGCCGTTTGACCGTCACTAACACTCAAAATATCAACCGCTTGCGCATCGCCAGTGTAGACCTTAATCGCTTTGTTGAGTCCGAAACGCGCACTCGCATCTTTGGCTTGGCCATCGATAACGCTGCTTTCAAGCAAGGAGATTGCCGCGTTTGGCAAGACCACGGTTTTGGTCACTTTGCCGGCTTTATCTTTTTCTTCGGACTTCAAATCAGTCGCTTTTAAACTGACTTTCCAACGATCGCTACCAAGTCGCTTGTCAGTGACCTGAATGTGATTAGGCGCCGCTGTTTTCTTGCCGTCTTTAGTCACCCACTGATCGGCTTCGGCGTATGCCACGGCATCTTTAACGGCATCCAGTTTCAATGGTCCAAAATTGAAGCGAGAAACATAGTCCAGTGTTAAACCTTCGCCGCCAGCATGAGTCGTGTTATCCACCCCGGCAAAGGTTCCTGGCGTTTTGGTTTGTGGCGCTAACGGGTTTAAAATATCCGGTTTGGTGTCGGTTTGCATGATTTTAACCGTTCCTTGGGTGGTAACGGTCCGCGCATCGTCAGCACTGACGGTTGTGGCACCATAAGCCAGTAGCCCTGCCGATAATGCAACTGTCGCGAGTAAAGCTTGGTATCCATGATGAGTCATTGGTTGATTCCTCCATAATTTCTAAATTAAGTTAAAGTGGTGCATCGCTTAGGGTCCACTGCAGACCAAAATTGTACGTACCGGCCGTAAAGTCAAAGTCATTAGGCGATATTTTGAGCAGTACTCCTGCTTGTGTATCATACGTAAACGTGTGTTGGATCGTTTGAGACGCAACCGCCTTAACTTGCTGATCTTGCTTAAGTTTGATCGGATAGTCATGGCCGTCTTGTCTGAAAAAGAGTAATTCTTGTTTTAATTCATGCTGATGACGATCGGTAAACGGCTGACTTTGTTGAATCAAAAGTTGCCATGGCGTCTTTTGACTGCGGCCGTCCTTGATCCGAATCGTCATCGGCGCATCACCAATTCGCGGAACTTCTAGCGTTTGGCCATCAATTTTAACGGTGCCGAAATTGAGTGCTGCCGGCGCTTGGGTAAAACTCAAGGTGCCTTCAGTGACTTCCAAAGGGATTTGGTAGTCATAGGTGATGCGCTTGTTAGCATCTGTCAAACTTGGCTGGCTAACGGTTACCGTGACGGTTTTATGCCCCACGGTTTTCAAATCGGGAAACTTAATATTTTCCACTTTCAAGTGTGACTGTTGCTTTTTGACGGTATTCGTCACCGCCTCACGAATGGGCTGTGGGTCGCTGTGATTTTCGATGGTTAAAGATTTGAAGCTGACTTGATTCAGTGTCAAAAACTTGTAACCCGAAGCCGTCACCTCAAACAGGGACTCTCTTTTGTTGGCGCGCTTTTTCAAGGGTTCGCGTTTGCCTGCATGCGCCACACTTACCTTGTCTTCACGATGATTCACCACCACGACATCCCCAAGTTTGGCTTTGACCACGCGCTTGTCTCCCCATTGATCAAGAAATTGCTGCTTAGGGGTATCACCCTGGGCTGCCATGCTCGTGACTTGTTGCTTTTGGTCCTGCAGGTTAAGCACATCACCAGCTGCTCCGTACAGACTCACGCTTAAATACGGTTCACCGGCAAAAACATCGTGGACATTGCGATTGTCATCTTCTGCGCCATCAGTAGCCACGATCAACCAGTCGTTGCCTTCCTTCACCAACGCCAAGGCACCACCGGCATTACGCGTGAATAGTTCGTAACCGTTGAAAACAAGTGCATCGCCATAGTCGGTCAGCACCGGACTCGTTGATAACACCGTGCCAGTGCTGGCCTCAAACTTCATGGTCACGTCAATTGGTTTGCTGATCTTTGTCAATCGCTTTGTGTCCTTGCGCAAGAGCTTATCCAACTTGTCAGGCATGGTGACACTCAGCGCTTTATCCCCCCATTGAATGCGGCGATCATCATACTCACGCGCATCTTTTAGCATGTTGCCTAAAGTATCCGTTGTAACGACTTCACCTAACTTCAAAGTTTGCGATTGGGTCGAAAATGTTGCGCGTTTCACCACGGCCACTGGAACATCATAGTCAGCTTCGATTGTTTTATCTTTGCCATACTTCTGGGAAACCGTCACTGTAGCCGTGGTATCCCCAAGTTTTGAAACATCTGGTCGTTTTTTAAAACCTTTAATCTTATAGGTTGATTTATCCGATAATTTAAAGAACTGCGATAGTCGCAAATCCATTTCCGCTGCTGAAGCATTAATTGGAATATTGGCTTTTTGCGGTACTAATTGATTCACCCGCAACAATTGGTAGCCTTGATCCGTAATTTCAAAATAAAGTTCATTCTTGTTGGCCAAATCGTTGAGGGGCTGCTCTTGTGAATCATGGGTATACCTGATCTTTCTTTCAACGTTGACAACTTTGATAATATCGCCTGCTTCTACTGGCTGAACCCGATCCTTCCCCCACGAATTGAGAAAGTCCTGTTTGCCTACATCACCAGATATCCATTTTAGCGGCACTTCGGATAAATTTTTAACCTTAGCGTCTTTCATCGGCACGTGGGTGATCCCCAGATACGGCTCGCCTGGAAAACGCTGATGAATAGCATGGTTATCACGAAAACCGCCTGATGTTGCAACCACCTTTAGTCCATCATCATTGATTAAAGCAAATGCACCCCCGGCATCGCGTCCTGAACGCAATTCATAGCCTTTTAAAATGATCGCATCGCCGTAATTAGCAGTCGCGGTCGGCCGGGCGGTTAGATGTCCGGTTTTGGAATCAAACTGAATTGGGACTGCGGCATCTTTAAACAATTCGTCAATCCGTTGCGTACCTGGTTGTAAGTGTTTCTCAACTTCAGACGCTTTTAACGGGTAAAGCTGCTTATCCCCCCAAGAAACAGGCGTGCCATCTCGTTGCTGTGCCTGATCAAACATCCGCTGAATACTTTGCATCCCCCAGCGCTCGCCTAAGACGTATTTTCCGGATTTTGTTGTCAACTTGCCGGCAGGGATCACATTCAATTCCACTTCATAATCAAACTTGGCATACTTGCCGTCATACAGTTTTTCAATTGCCCGTACGACGGCTTTCGTTTTACCAGGCTTGCTGACATCTGGGCGTTCCCTAAAATTGTCTGCAGTGATATTGTTATTCAGGTTTAACGCCTTGGGATAAGCGGCATCTAGTTCAGCATCCGTTGCATTTTGCGGGACATCAACTGGACGTGTTTTCAGCTGGTTCACATGTAACGGTACGAATCCCACTGGCGTCATTTGGAAAAAGATGGCCTGATCAATGTTCGGAAAATTTTCCTTTTTCAGTTGATAAACTTTAGAATCACGGGCAAAGCTAATTTTCCCTTCAGCGTTGCAGACCTTGATGATGTCACCCATTCTGGCTTGCTGAACCCGGTTAAGGCCCCATTGATTCAAAAAGTCCTGTTTGCGGGTCTTTCCATTGGCAACCGCATCATTGATGTTAAAATAACTCAGATTGATACTCTGGTGATCACGCATCTGAACGTATTCGTAACTACCATAGAATCGATCACCAAATTCAGGCGCGATTGGCCCATTGTCATTGCCTTTACCGGAAGTCGCAATCACTTTGGAAGTGCCATCTTCATCGCGATCAATGAATACCAAAGCGCCCATTGCATCCCGACCATTTTTAGGATCAGATGCACCGGAAATGACGGCATCCCCGTAATGCGTTTGCACTGAGCCTTGACCGGTTGTTACCCCAAATCTTGAATCAAATGTCAGATCAACCGGTGTTCTGGCAAGAATTGTATCAATACGCGGATATGGTTCATTTAACCCCATCGACCGCGTTGCTTGCTTAAACGCATCAGGCACGATTGCCCAGATGCGATTATCCGTAAATGGAAAATTTGTACCATCAGGATCGGTAGCCTGCTTGAAAAACCTAGCCTCATATCCCGACTTTAAAAACTCACCAAGTGTAAAAGCACTGTCTTGACCGGTAATGGTTGCTTTTGGCCGCTCTGTGTTTTTATCTTCGGCTTTTGGCTTATCATCGGCTGCATACACACGAGTATCGGTTGAATGAAAGAAACGTTTAATATCCGGCTGGGTACCGCCGAGAACGGCAAGCGTTATTACGACGCTGATGCCAATCAACCCACTACAGGCAATTTTTTGGATCACCTGCCGTTTATTTCTAAATCTTGACGGCACTTCTGACACCCCCTTTTTAAAGTCCTAGCAACTATATAAAAAAATATTGATTGACATGGATTTCATTCTAGGGGAGTAGACGTTCTCATAATTCTCACATTTTTATGTGAAGCTTTGAGAACTTGTAGCAAGAATCGAATTTGTATTATTTTAGACTTATTTATTACATTATATTTCGTTGATAAATCCTGTGCGGACAGGTCTTTTAACGAACGACTTTCTGCCATCACTTATTTCTATTACAGCTGTTTTTTATCAAGCTGAAATTTTCCTTTAGCGTGTCAATATTCACAAATAATGCATAACAAAAAGCGAAAAGGTTTCGCAACAGCTACGAAAAACCTGCTCGCTTTGAAAAATTTTAGGCGTTAGCTCTTACAACCTTGACGCTTCCAGTTTAAAGATCCGCAACACTCTCATTGTTTCCTTTTTTGGTCAATTGTTGCTAACAATGCCCTTATTTGTTCTAAGTCATAACGATTTTCAATGCCAGTTAATAAATAGCGTTCCTTTGCCTTTATTTGGTTAGCAGCCGTTGCGGAGTTTGTAATCAATAAATCGTACACGCAATCAGCCACGGCATTGTCAATGATGACGTGATAATAACCAGCTAATGCAACGCGCAACCGAGCTACCATGCCTGCTGTGATGGACCAGTCGTCATGCATACAGATCCCGACATACAACGGCGCATCACTTTGTACGTGAATCAACAACAACACATTCAAATACCGGCGCTTCAAAAAAAGCAGCTGCTCAGGGCTAGGTGACTGCTGTGCATGGTTAAAAGTCAGCATTGCCAATTCACCAGCCATCTTTTCTAAATGTTGTAACACCGCTGGATCAACCTGATAGTTAATGCGCTCTCCATCAAACAGATGAAAATGGCCCGAAAAAAAGCGGGCATGCATCTGAATTTGGTTCAGGATGTACCGAATTCGCAGTTGCGTGTCGCCTGTAAATCGCCGTTTGAAAGCTGGGTAAGCTAATTCAATTCGAGCCATTAACTGTGCGCGAACCTTTTTAATTTCAGGAGTTACCTCGTCCAAATATTGAGCAACCGGTGATAAATCACGATCATCCAGGTCCAGAATCTCCATACTCGTCATAAAGATATAAAGGCTGGAAACTTCAAATTCGTCAATGACAAGTGCATATTGGCGGGCCAAATCAAACAGCCAATTTCTAATCCCGCGGTAAAGGTGGTTGTGATTCAGACTGAGCAGCGGTTCTTTGCTCGTCTTAACGCGGTTCTGCTCCGATGCAAAATGCCGCTTGAGTGCAATGTCCAGCCAGATACTTAATTTGAGTCGTCCGATCATCGAAAATTTCAAGTGTTCCCGAGCCTCAAATGCCGCGATAAACTGCCGCAACGAATACGCTTCCGTAAACGAGGCTAAGGTGTCATAATCATGGCTATTTAGTAGCAACCGATAATACAAATAGCGCAACGCAATCTCGGGACCAATGAGGGTACCACCCTTAATCTGTAATGAAAATGCTGCCAAAGCCTGATTCAAGAGTTTGATCCGACGAAAAACAGCTGGCTTACTGATGTATAGCAACTGTGCCAGTTCATCAGCACTCACTTTGCCTTTTTGCAGCAAGGTTAGTAAAATCCGATAACTTTTCGATTGGACTAACAATTGCCGATAGAGCTCACTAAAATTAACGGGTGTACGTGTTTGCAAACAAATACAACGCTGACCGCCTGAATCAGTCACGCTAATATCAGCGGCAGCATCGAAGCCTCTAATCCGCTGCTGAAGTGCGGCGACGGTTGTTCCCATTGTGCTTGCTGACACTCCCAGCGTTGTGATGGCGGTTGTGTACAAGCAACCGGCAGCCCCCGCCTTTAGCAATAACTGCAACAACTGAACCTCCCGACGTTCATCGTTCTCCAGAAAATCATCAAGATTCATAGCCTACTCCCCCTCATCAATAGATTCCCTGAAAAATTCATAACTTCCTTCGTTCGACACTGATATTAGATGAATCTTAACATAATAATTCGTTGAAACAAATAGAAATGTAAGCGGATTCAAATCGCCTAAAATTTAGTCCTTTTATGATTACAAAACAAGCATCACGCATTTTACTACCACGTTTTCAGGATCAAACTGTGACCACTCAAAAAACGGTCCCAGAACAAGCACTTGCTCCGAAACCGTTAGTCAAACACAGCTTATTCAATTGTCATGGCCGCTCATACTGTCTCAGTATCATTTCACAGTCAGCATACCGGCTTGCCAACAAAGCCGCTTATCTTACTCCTGGCTCAGCAAGTCTTCATAAGCCTTTTCATACTTCTGAATATCGCCTGCGCCCATAAAGACAACCACAGCATGATGGAATTTCAGCAACGGTCGCATATCCGCTTGCTGAATGACAGCGGCACCCTTGATTTGCGCCACAATGTCTTCTGAGCGAATTTTGCCATTCTTTTCCCGCGCAGAGCTGAAGATCGGAGTCAGGAACGTCTGATCGGCTTGGCTCAAGACTTGAACATATTGCGGTTCATATGCCTGCGTCCGGCTATAAGTATGAGGTTGGAACACAGCAATAATCGCCTTGTCAGGATATTTCTGCCGGGCCGCATCCAATGTTGCTTTAATCTCATTCGGATGGTGCGCATAATCATCGACAATGATCATGTCTTTAAGATCTTTTTCGGCAAAGCGGCGTTTAACCCCACTGAAGTTACCGAGTTCGCGCGCGATCAAGCCTGCATCAAGTTTCTCCATATGCGCGACAGCCACAACTGCCAAGGCATTCAGGACGCTATGTTCGCCAAACAATGGCACAAAGAAGTGGCCGATCAATTCATCATGGAAGTACGCGTCAAAACTGCTGCCTTTTGTATCACGCTTGACATTGCGGGCCTGAAAATCATCACGGTCACTGGTGCCGTAATAATAAACAGGAACTTTAGCTTTTAGTTTGCGCAGCCAAGGATCATCGCCCCATGCGACAATCGCCTTTTGGACCTGATTTGCTTCGGTTTCAAATGCATCGTAAACATCTTCAAACCCGTGATAATAATCGGGGTGATCAAAATCAATGTTCGTCATGATCATGTAATCGGGATGGTAGGCCAGAAAATGGCGCCGATATTCGTCTGCTTCAAAAACAAAGAATTTTGAATCGCGAACGCCTTTGCCAGTCCCATCGCCAATCAGATAACTGGTTTTAGCAACCCCGCTTAACGTGTGGGCAAGTAAACCGGTGGTGCTCGTTTTACCATGCGCACCCGCCACGCCAATGCTGGTATACCCCTTGATCAGCTGACCAAGAAATTCATGATACCGATAAATCTTAAGCCCCATCGCTTTGGCTTGCTTGATTTCCGGATGCTCATCGGTAAAGCTGTTACCGGCAATCACAGTGTAACCGGGCTTTAGATTAGCTGGATCAAACGGAAGCATCGTGATTCCGGCAGCCGCCAAGCCTTTCTGGGTAAACGTATATTGGGTAATATCACTCCCCAACACTTGATGCCCCAAATCATGCAGTACCAATGCCAATGCGCTCATGCCTGAACCCTTAATGCCAATAAAATAATAAGTTGCCTCTGTCATCACGAATGTTCCTCTTCCTTTGCTTGTGTGTAGTAAACTTCGCGCGGTTTTGCCCCTTTTGCTGCGGAGACCAGATGTTTGGCCTCCAACGTATCAATCAGGTTGGCGGCGCGATTATACCCAATAGAAAAGACGCGCTGTAACTTAGATGTTGAAATATGCCGTTCACCAGCAAGATAATCCAGCACCTCAGGCATCAGTTCATCTTCATGCGTATTGCTAGCCTCAGCGGACTTGACTAACCCTGCCGGATCAAAAAGATACCTTGGACCGCGGCGGCTTTTGACATACGCAACAATGCTATCGATTTCCCGATCAACAAAGGTGCCTTGTAGCCGAATTGGCTGACTGTCACCATTGCCTAAGTAAAGCATATCGCCACGACCCAACAACCGCTCAGCCCCAGCCGTATCGATAATGGTCCGGGAATCAATTTGACTCGCCGTCATAAAGGCTATGCGAGTAGGGATATTGTTCTTGATAGTACCGGTGATCACATCGACACTTGGCCGTTGAGTCGCGACAAGTAAGTGAATGCCGGCCGCCCGCGCTTTGGCTGTAATCCGGGCAATGTCATCTTGAATCTCACTACCTGCCGCCAGCATCAAATCTGCCAATTCATCAATAATAATCACCAGATATGGCATCACCTGCGCAAACTCATGATGCCGCTTAGCCTTTGCATTGAACTGTTCAAGATTACGTACGCCTGCTGCAGCTAGTTTTTTGTAGCGATCATTCATCGTCGTAACCACCCACTTCAATGCCGCGCTCGCCGCTTTTGGATCAGAAATCACTGGCGAGACCAGGTGCGGCAAACCGTTATAACCGGCTAACTCAACTGCTTTGGGATCAATCAAAAGCAGTCGCACCTGTTCCGGAGTCGCTTTATACAGCAACGATACCAGTAAACTGTTAATAAAGACGGATTTACCTGATCCAGTCGCTCCGGCAATCAGCCCATGCGGCATTTTAGCAAGATTCGTGACAACCGGCTGACCAAAAAGATCCACGCCAAGGGCAATGGTTAACGGCGACTTAGCTTCCTGAAACGCCGGCGTGTCCAGAACTTCCCGCAACATGACCGGACGCGGTTTCAAGTTGGGAATTTCGATGCCAACTGTATTCTTACCGGGTATCGGTGCCTCGATTCGAATATCCTTGGCAGCTAAGGCTAACTTCAAATCGTCATTCAGGTTTGTAATCTTGCTGACTTTAACCCCACTGGCAAGACTCACCTGAAATTGCGTTACGGTTGGCCCAATCGTATCGGCAACGACATGCGCATCGACATTAAATGCCTGCAACGTTTGATCCAACCGCTGCCGCTGATGATGCACCCAGTCTTGCTGGGCGGCTTGATCAGCAACAACTGGTGGTGATAATAAGCGAACCGGTGGGATTGTTTCAGAAGTCTCACCTTGATCACCGCTTGAAACGGGCGTGGCTTCCGGCGTCGTCATCGAAGCAGGCAGCTGTGAGCTAACCGCCTGCTGCTTGGTTGTTTCTGCTGACACACTGCTTGTCGTTGGCTGTGTGACTGATGCCGTGGTGCCAGCCGTACTTTGCGGCCTGGAAAACGCCTTTTGGGAATTGTCTTTCTGATCCGATGCGGATTCCCTAGCTTTTTGGGCGGCCAATGCTTTCCGCAACTTTTTGGCTTCGTGCTTACGCCTTAATGCCTCAATGCGGGCTGCTTTTCGACTATTAGGGCCATGAGATTTGCCCATCGATGTCAAAGAAGTAGCTATTTCCGCAGTATGGCGTGATGCTTCGCTGCCGCTCACACTGGCCACCGATTGCATCGGCGGATGCGGGGCACTGGTGTTATCGGATGCCGAGGAGCTCGATGTTGTTTCATTGGAGGCTTGTTGTGTTGCGCCATCCGCTTCCGTTTGTTGTTTCGAGTCGCTCGCTTCTGAATGCTCATCAGGGCTCTCAGTTATTGACGCCATGCTGCTTGCACTTGTCTCCAGCCACTCGCTTGAACGCGTCTCCTCTGGTGCCGCCACTGACGAAGCCACGGCGATCGCAACCGGGTCAGTGGCGGCCTGCGAACTGGGACTGACCCCGTGTCCGGCAAAAAGATAAAGGCTTTGTTCATCCGGTTTCAATACCGCCGCAATTTGGCGATAGTCCGTTTGATCCCGCTGCACGTTTCTGACAGTGCTGTTGGGTGTTGTCAGCCGCGCTAACCCATTGCGCTGATGGTCGGCTCGCGGATGTGTCATTGCGCGCAAATCCGCCTGTGCCTCAGCGACTTTTTGCGGATTCACTTCATGCGTGGCTTCATGCGTAATCTGCGGTGGCAATTGATACGCGTCATTTTCTGATTGCTGCCAGTTCGCGGTTGTTTCCCCGGATTGCGATGCTGGCGATTTATTCTGATGTAAAAATGCCGGCCCATCATAATGCGCCATGATCAAATCCCCTTTTTATCGTGTTTCGACAGTGTCTCTATTTTAGCATAAGCATCAGTTCGCCGAATCCTGGATTGAAAAATAACTCGGCAAAATCAGCGTTAGTTTGAAAATAGCCTGATTCTGGCATTGCCTTTTAACGTTAATAAAGGTAAGGATCAAAACGACACCGGTAGCGCCCTTTCCCGGAAAAACGTCGGCTTGTACGGAACAGGAAAAATGATTGACACTTAATCTATAATGGAGCAGATTTTAGTTGCTATAAAAATTGTCGTTGCTACAAACATTCATTGGAGGCTGACAACATGCTTTTCCTAATTCTTGATGTTCTACTGATCATATGCGGCTTTGTTCTATTGGTATCCTGTTATCGGTTCTCTGAAGAAGAGATCAGGGAGGCCTTGAACGACTGGGCATTAGATGTTTTTGTATTCGCTCCTATTTTGGGCTGGATTGGCAAAAAGATGAATGTTAGGTCTCCTTATCGAAAAGCCCTGTTCTTACTGGGATTAGCTATGACCGTCATCTTCGCATTTAATCTGATCGCAGAACTATAGGTATTGATGCCAATATCGTCACTATAACCGTCTAAGACTCGAAAAAAGGCTCGTGAGCTTATCTGCCCACGAGCCTCTCTTTAAAATTTTTTGTATTTTCACCGTAGCAATTACGCCTGAGCCGCGACCACGGCCGCCGCTTCCTTGGCATCGAACGGACTTCCGGCAGCCAGATTGTCCGGCATCACCAAAATGCCACGCCGCTGTGGTGCCCCTGGAATCGCTAATTCACGCGCACTGCTAATCATGCCGTAAGACGCGACCCCACGTAGAGAACCCGGCCAAATAATCTTACCATCTGGCATCATGGCGCCTGGCAACGCAACAACCACCGTCTGGCCTAAGGCAGCATTCGGCGCGCCACAAACGATTTGAACCTGTTCATCACCAATATCGACCTGCGTGACATGTAAGTGATCAGAGTCGGGATGATCTTTGAAATCAACAATCTTACCAATGACAAACTTGGGCTTTTCGTCAACTTCAAGCTGACCCGGTAAAGCAGCTTGCTGGATGGCAACATTTAATTGAGCCACCTGTTCAGCGGTCAATTGAATCTGCCCATGTCCATCCACGGCTCCCAACCACTGACTGACATTAAAAAAGTTGTAGCCAATCACATGATTCTGATCATCTAAAATTGCCACAATATCCCCGCTGCGTTGCGATGTCTGGGTCTCAGTATCCGGTCCTGTGATGGCAATAAGCGTATCACCAAAAGCCGGTTGATTATAACTGGTAATGAGCATTTGAACCTCCAAAATTAATTCAAGCCGGTGATGAAATCCTCGACTTGTTGTTTTGTTTTACGATCTTTGTTAACAAAGCGGCCGATTTCTTTACCGTCTTTAAACGCGATAAAACTTGGAATACCAAAAACACCCATCTCCTGGGCAACTTCCAGATTCTTGTCCCGATCAACCGCAACAAACTCATAATCCGAAAAGTCTTTTTCGATCTCTGGCATTGCTGGTTTGATAAAACGGCAATCCGAGCACCAATTAGCAGAGAAGAAAAGCATTTTCTTACCAGGCTTTTTTACCTCATCCAAAATCGCTGCATTTGAACCTAATTCCTTCATGGCCAACATCCTTTCGCTTACTAATTATAAGTAGACTATAGCAGGAAAACTTTCGCAGCGCAATGCCGCTCACCGTCTTTTACATTATACTTAAAACAGCGGTGTGGCAATCCATAAGCAACAGAGCGTTCGCCAAGGCTGGCGAGCGTGTTTCAGCGCAACGTCATCCTGCGCTTATCCAAGATAGGCATGTAAAGGTTCCATTTTCAGCAGTCAAGACGTGAACACACTGAAATTACAATGGCTAAACGCACCAGCTCACGTCAAAAGGAGGACTTCACGATGTCCATTTCAAGGTCTCGATTACTTTCCGGTATTGGGCTGTCATTAGCATTTATTGCCACTGGTACGGCGCTTGCCGGGTATTGGTGTCACCGCAATCAACGAATTTCCAACCGCATTTTAACCAAGGTAAAACGTAATTTTGCCAAGGAAGGAACCATTGAAACAAGTTGGATCGAGCTGCAACCACTCACCATCAATGACCATCATCAGCATATCCAAGTGTATCGCGGCGGTATGATCCTTCGTCATTCGAAAATGCACCAAGAAATAGCATTTCTAGCCTTGGCTGATGGTTCGCTATGGCGCATCAAACAGCAGCCCATCACCACTGCCTAGATTCATGATAAAGGCTGCACGCCTTAGTTGCCACTTAATCTATTATCAATGCACGCTCACTCAGGCCTTAAAGCGCGCAACCAGTTCATAAATTCGACCACCATCAGCGCTGAACTTTTCCTCGTACTCTGTCGGCACATTATCCGGAATGCGTTGATCATGATGAACATCAAGCGAGACGAGTTCAAAAGTCATGCCGAAATTGTTCATACTAACCAGCGAGTATTCAAATAAGCCTTGATTGTCAGTCTTAAATTGCAGCCGTGCGTCTGGCTTCATGATCGTTTGATATTGTTGCAAGAAACGCCGATATGTCAGCCGCCGCTTTTCATGCCGCGTTTTTGGCCAAGGATCAGAAAAGTTTAAGAACAAACCGCTAATTTCAGCTTCAGCAAAATAATCGGTTAAGTCGGCACCATCCCCCAAAACCAGTTGAAGATTTGGGAGTTTTAAGACTGCCTGTTTCTTCAGGATCATGGCAATAGCAGCCTCTTGTAATTCCAAAGCAATAAAATTGCAGTCTGGATGAGCCTGCGCCATCGCAACAATGAATTGGCCTTTGCCAGAACCAACCTCAAGATAAAGCGGTTGATTCTGTTTAAATCGCGACTGCCACTGTCCCGGCATCTTTTCCGGACGAACCAGAATTAGCTCAGGATGCTCGGCTATTAATGGTTTCGCCCAAGTTTTGTTACGTAATCGCATGAATGTCTTCCTTTATTTCATAATTGTGATGATTCTTCGCGGTGATCGTTTTTCCCGTGTCGACAATCAAAAGGCCTGAGACAAAACCGGATTTTGCCACAGGCCCTTTGCCACGCGCTTACAGCTTCCATTCAATGGGTTGACTGCAACGTCTCAAATTGTTGCAAAACTTGTGCAACCTCATCTGTTCGCTGGTGCTGTGCTGCTGCTTTCATGTCGTTCAATAAATGCAAGTCGCCATACCAATAAAGCCGATTTTCCAAAGATTCATCATTGTTGGCACCATAGGCTCTTAAGAACGCTGGCCATGAATTGCGATGACCATAATGCGCCATGACATCAGCAAGATCATAAGCCGGATCACCTAATGCCACCTGCTCCCAGTCAACTAAATAAAGTCGGCCACCAGCACGCAACCAATTTTTATGATTGAGATCGCCGTGACAGACACTTTGAACCGTCACCCGCGGTAACCACTGTTGTAAGTCGCTCAAAGCACGCTTAACCCGCGGCTGATTTGTAAGGTCACGGGGAAAGTCTTGCAATAAATCGTGGCGTAACCGCGCTGGGTCAAGAATTTGGCCACCGACTTGGCGAAGCATTCGTTTTAATAAACTTGAATGGTGTACCTGCGCCAACATTTTGGCTACCACCGGCTGCATCATTTGCTCGCGGGTTAATGTTTCGCCGTCCAACCATTCTTGTGCCGTTAACACATCACCGGTGCTAACCCGACGCGTCCATAATAGGCGTGGGGTAATATGCTCGACTGAAAGTGCCGCAAGAAATGGCGAAGCGTTACGTTTTAGGAAATACTTTTGATTGGCATAAACCCCAAGAAACGCACTACCGGTGGAACCGCCTGCAGGTTGCAGGGACCACCCGGCATCTAATTCAAACTCCATAGGCACTACTCCTTATATCTGGCCGCAGGAATGGTTCTAATCGTCAAAAAGACACTCCCAGGCGCTCGTGCGTCCACGTTCAATATTACTAACTTGAGAAATTCACGTCAAGAGGCAAAGTGAGCGCGAGCCAGCCCGGTTAGAAACCGGAACATAAGTGGCCTTGGGCGTGATGGGCCCGGGCTTGGCCATCGCGTTCGAGGCCCTTACACGCAGATTCCTGCGCTGGCGAGCGCGTGATGACAGGCGCGAGCCATCGCACTTAAACAAGAGAGCTGTCCAAAAACCACTCGCCTCTATACCACCACATGATGCTGCTTAAGTCGCATTCGTGCATACCACCGTGTAAAGCCCCAGACGAAAACCACGCCGCAAATGAAAATAGCCCCTGCTGTCAGCCACTGAAGCCGCAACAATGTCACCAAGGTGAACGTCGCCACTTCGATTAAAAGCAACACCGTCAACAACCGCTCAAATGCAGCCGGTTTTTGGTCAGGCGCGACCGGATACAGATGGGTAAAGACAATCTCATCATACTGATAATAAAAAGGTAACAGCTGGAAGCCGACCATGTAAAGAAACAAGATAGCAAAACCCAAAGCCAGCCACCATGGCGACAACACCGCCACGATGACAGCACCGATCACCAGCAGGCGAAGATATAAGCCGAGATACTCACCGCCACGTAAAAAGCCGCGTAGATACAATGAGAGCCATGTTGTTGCCTGGCGTGGTTTGACTAATTTTAATAATCCATCCAAATAACGGCGCCGATGCACACTATTGGCTAATCCTGGTACATCGGTAAATAAGTTATAGAACCGATATACCCGACCCATTCGATCATCTTCTAGTTTGATCAAGGCCATGAAATTCAACCGTCCTTGATCCAAAATGGTTCGCAATTGCCATCTGAAAACAAGATCCAGAATCAATGCAACCAAAAGGGTCACTGCCGGATGCAAATAAAACCCGGCAAAAAACGCGGCCCCGCTAATTGCCAACAACAGTAACCGTTGATGATGCCACTGAGTCGGTAATTGATATCGTTTTAGTAACTGCAACCACAAGTCAAGATCCTTAAATAGCCAAACTGCCATTAGTAAGGTAACCGTCGCACTGGCCGGGTCTTTACCCAGCTGCGCAAACAACGGCCACATAGCAAGACTGGCAAAGGTCAGCAAAACGCCTGGCAGCAGCAAGCTATAATGGCGGCTCTTTAATAAATATTGCCGAAACGCCTCTGCTTTTGGTAGCAAAAAAATTTGATCCGGTGCTTCTGCAAGGGTCGCTAGCTGACCGAAGCTAAGTAAGCCGGTGAAAATAATTGCCAAGCATAAAGCTAACCACCAGGAAGGCTGCAAGGTTTTGACAATTTGGCTATACACATAAAGCGCACCGCCAAATAAAATCAGTAAAATCAAGACAAAGTGATCATTAAATACAAGGCGTAAATACTTTTGTTGTGCCTGCACATGTTGGCGGAGGCGCGTACGCCACAAGTCAATCATGCTTCTTCCTCCGTCATCTTCATATAAATGTCATCCAGACTGCCATCTTTTAAGTCAAATTGTTGCTTTAATGATGCCATATCACCAGTGGCACGCACTTTTCCTGCTTTGATCAAAACAAACTCGTCAGCATATTGCTGAGCGGTTGCCAAGATGTGCGTCGACATAAGAATCGACGCCCCCTCCTGTTTTTTTTCGGTAACTAAATTTAACAAGTCGTGAATTGCCAGCGGATCAAGACCGGTAAACGGTTCATCAATAATAAACAATTTGGCTTGGGTCATGAACGCCGCTACAATCATGACTTTTTGCTGCATCCCCTTAGAAAACTTAGCCGGAAACCAATCTAGCTTGTTATCTAAGCGAAACTTTTTAAGCATCCGATCCGCAGCCTCCCAAGCCGCTTTGGCATCAAGATCGTAAGCCATGATGGTCATTTCAAGATGTTCCCGCAACGTTAATTCCGGATAGAGTACCGGCGTTTCCGGAACATAGGCAAGGTTAGACCGAAAGTCAGTGGGATTTTGCTTCAATGTTGTCCCGTCCAAGTCGATCGTGCCTGTCTGTGGCGTCAACAGTCCGATAATATGTTTGATAGTGGTCGATTTTCCGGCACCATTCAAGCCAATTAAGCCCACAATTTTGCCGGATGGTACTGTAAAACTGACATCGCGCAAAACGGTTAGATTCCCGTAGCCGCCTGTTAATCCTTCAATTTTTAAAGTCATCTTACCAGTTCCAATCTGTATAATTTCAGTTAGGGATATGATAGCATGAAATCAAGGTTCCTATAACAAAAGCACAAGGAGAAACGAGGTAAGAGCATGAACGATTGCATTTTTTGTAAAATTATTCGCAATGAGATTCCAAACGTTGCGGTCTATGAAGACGATGTGGTCAAGGCATTCCTGGACATCACTCAGGTCACCCCGGGCCATACGCTGATTGTTCCTAAAAAACATGTGCCGGACATTTTTGCCTATGACACTGAGTTGGCAGCTGCGGTTTTTGAGCGCGTTCCAAAAATTGCGCGTGCGATTAAAGCCAGCAATCCGGCGATTAAGGGAATGAACATTTTAAACAACAATGGTAAAGTGGCTTATCAAAGCGTCTTCCATTCACACATTCATTTAATTCCGCGGTACAGCGATCAAGACGATTTCGGGATGCATTTTGGCGATCACAGCGCTCAATATGACACCAGTAAGCTTGAAGAAGTAGCCGACAAAATCCGCACCCAACTGGAGGCTTAAGTATGAAATTTCGGGATGGGCTCTTGTTAGGTGCTCTTACGGGTACGATTTATGGCTTATTGACCGCCAAAAAAACCGGACGACAACGGCAACAAGCGATCGCTGCTTATTTTAACGGCATCGCTACCGGTGTCGGTCAGGTTCGCCAAAGTATCAATCAAGTCAGCGCGGCGTTAACGCAACTATCTGCCGAAGTCGACCAAACCCTTAAACCGGCAATGAAAGATATTACGGCCAGCGTTGAGACATTCGAATTTGAAACCGCACCGCGCACGGAAGCCATCAAAGAACATGTGGACAATATCAATGATGCGATCACCGGACTTGAAGAAAATCAATCTGCGCATCCGACCAAACCTTAACCAAAACATTGAAAATAACTACCGTTGGCTTTATACAAGCCGTGACGGATTCTTGAAAGTTATGTGAAGATCCGCGTACGGCCGTAAGTTATGGTATAGTAGACGGCAGTGTTAACCGAAACTTTTTAGATTAGGATGTGTGATTACATGAAAAAATGGATTCTCGGTGTCGTTGGCTTGTTCGTAGCAGTGACCCTAGCAGGCTGTTCCAGCAGCACGGTTGCAAATATGAAAGGTGCCAAGGTCACCAAAGACGAGTACTATGACGCCATGAAAAAGACCACAACCGGTCAGGCAACATTGCGTAACATGATCGTCTTAAAGGCTTTAGAACAACAATATCCGAATAAGGTATCGGATAAAAAGGTTAACAGCCAGTTCAACAAGCTAAAGAAGCAATACGGCTCTTCATTTGATTCAACTTTGGAACAAAACGGCTACACCGAATCAAGCTTCAAGGATCAGATTCGGACAACGCTTTACTCTGAAGTTGCCCTCAAGGATATGAAAAAACCGACGACCAAGCAAATTGAAAGTCAGTGGAAGAAGTATCAGCCAAAGATTCAGGTTCAGCATATTTTAGTTAAGACCGAAGATGAAGCTAAGCAGATCATTTCCGATTATCAAAAAGATCCAACTGAAAAGAACTTCGAATCTCTAGCTAAGAAGAACTCGATTGATACCGGGACCAAGAATAAAGGTGGTAAGTTAGCTGCCTTTGACAACACGGACACCAGCTTGGATTCCACTTTCAAATCAGCTGCTTTCAAACTCAAGAAAGCTGGCGACATTACGACAACGCCGGTTAAGACGCAATACGGTTACCACGTCATCCGTGTTATCTCCATTGCCAAAAAAGGTACGATGAAGGAACACAAGAAGGATCTTGAAAAGCAGATCTACACCTCATGGCAAAGTGATTCAACCGTTATGAACGGTATTATTACCAAGGTGCTTAAAAAAGCCAACGTTTCGATCAAGGACAATGATCTTAAAGATGTGCTTTCAAGCTACCTCAGCACCAGCTCAAGTTCTTCAACTAGCAAATAAGTAAGAAATTGAGTCATGCAAAAACGACCTCGCATCATGCGCGAGGCCGTTTTTTTGTTCCGGTAAAACCATAATTTAAGTTTGACGAAGGCTTTCTAATCGCAAACAGTTTGCCTTTAGCTCTTAGTGCGGATCCGGATATGTTTGACCATTTGTCGGCCGGTAGAAACGCCGATTGTCCATGCCAAAGAGTCGTTCAGTAAAGGTGCCTGGATCGACATGTTGGTAGGCAGTCGTCATCATGTTGATTGAGGCATCCATTTCGTCCAAATCGTGCAACACCTGGGCTTCAAGTAGTTGCGGCCGCACCGGCGAGCCATATTCCAATAAACCATGGTGCGCTAATACAACATGCCGCAGCAATAGCATATCCTCACTATTAATATCGATCTTTAGTTGATGGGCTGCCAACACAATTTGTTCATCGATCAGAACAATATGCCCAATCAGATTCCCGGGTACTGTGTATTCAGTTGAAATCGGACCACTTAATTCAATCGTCTTGCCCAAGTCATGTAAAATCGCACCCGCATAAAGCAAGCTCTTGTTCAAACTTGAATACTGGGCAACCACATTTTTGGCCAAGCGTAAAATGCTCAGGGTATGAAAAGCAAGCCCACCAGCAAAGGCATGATGATTCGACTTGGCAGCAGGATAACTGAAGAATGCCTTTTTATGATCTTGAATCAGTTTACGGACGATTCGATTCCAATTGGCATTAGTAATCTCGAAAATGAAACTGTTCAGCTCTTCTTCCATGGCATTGGGCGCTTCCGGTGCACGTTCAACGAAGGTACGCGGATCATTTCCTTCTTCTTGGGTTGCCAAACGCATTGAGTAAATCTTGATCTGCGGGTTGCCTTGATACAATTCCCGCTTTCCTGACAGCTGCACCACTTCGCCGGCTTTGAACTGGGCAATATCATTTTCGGTTGCATCCCAGAATTTACCCGAAATATGGCCGGAATTGTCTTGAAAAATCATGGCAATAAATTTCTTGCCATTTTTTGCTACCCGGACTTCCGCTGATTTAATTAATACAGGAAGTCGCACATCTTCTTCATTATGGTAATCAAAAAGCCGTTTTGCCACGGTCGTCACCTTTTCCTTTACTATTCAAGCTAATTAAATCATACCGATGTCAGTTGGAAAGTACAAGGAAGGGATCGTTCAGGCACATGGCAGCATGAACACAGACACGATTCTTCGTTTTCAATTCCTCCACCACTTTGAGCCGCTTGCACGTGTTTTTGTGGGATTCCATCGCATAAAAAAGCGGTTCCAAAAAGACAAGCCGTCTAAAATAAAACGAGCTTTGTCTTCTTAGAACCGATTTTACTTGATCTTTATCGACATGCCACTTCGCTAACCTAAGTTGGTATGTTGTTTAAAGTGAGCCAATAACTTATGGCTTGCTTTGATAAACGTCAATAATTGGTTGGGAGATGATCTTATTCAATTCGTCCATCATCTGGGAAAGGCCTTGTTCTTTAGCCATCAAGTTCTGGATCGGTTGAATATCACGCATCTTGTCGCCAAGTGCCTGCAGTGATTTCACTTCTTCATCGGTAAAATCCTGTCCCTGCATTGACTTTTGTTGCATCTCATATTGCTTTTGTTGGAACTGCTGGAACAAGCCATATGCAACGGTGTCCAATTTCAAAAGATCAAATGCCTTCTTAAGATCTTGGAATTCCTGAGTTGTCTTGATATCTGCCGCCATTTGATTTGCGGTGTCGTAAACGTTTGCCATGCTTTACCTCACTTTTTGAGCCTATTTGAACCAGCTCTTAATATTATCATACCATTTTCCCACAGTTTCCTTGGCACTGTCTATACCTTTATCGATACTATCTTGAATTCCTTGCCAAGTGTCATCACTTTTTCCCGGTGTTTGGATGCTGGCCATTTGGGCGGCATCCTTGGTGTCAAAGGCAGTTTGAGGTGTATTGGGCATCAGCTTCGACATTTCAAGCTTGAACAACGGTGCGACACCGGATGTGCTGGTACCTTGCAAAAAGTGCTGACTATCCGTTGTCGGATAACCAATCCAAGTTGCATTCACAATATCCGGCGTATAACCAACTACCCACTGATCCTTGGTGCCATAACCCCAACTGCTAGGAACCTCGGTACTGCCGGTTTTACCTGCAATTGTATAGCCAGAAGGTTTAGCCGTTTTCCCGGTACCTTCGTTAAACGTACCGATCATCATACTGGTCATTTCCTGAGCGACTTTTTTGGACATGATCTGACGCGTTGCCGGATGGGAATTATCAACCACCGTTTCGCCGCTCGCATCAACGATTTTCCGAATAAAATGCGTGGTCGGCAGCTTGCCATCGTTAGCAAATGCCGCGTATGCCCGCGCCAGCATCAACGGTGAAACCCCGTTTTTTAAACCGCCAAGGGCTGCGGCTAGATTCTGATCACTCGATTTGAGCTGAATGCCAAAACGATCAAGGCTGGCAACGCCTTTTTGCACCCCGAGTTTGTTGAGTAACCAAACAGCAGGGGCATTGATCGAATCCGCCAGTGCTTGATACATCGGAACGGTGCCAAGGTATGTGCCGGTCGCGTTTGTCGGGGTATAATTATTTTTGCCGTAGCTAAGCTTTTCGTCTTTCAGAATCGAATCGTAGTGATACCCGTTTTCTAACGCCGGTGTGTACACCATCAGCGGCTTGATAGTCGATCCCGGCGAATTACGCAGCTGAGTCGCGTAATTAAACCCTAGGAAGGTATGTTCGCCCCGGTTGCCGACAACTGCGCGCACGCCGCCAGTCTTGGGATCCAGAATAATCGATGCGCCTTGAACCTGTTTACCATCTGCTGCATTAGCCGGAAATGCCCAGTCCTGTTCAAAACTGGTTTGCAGATTCTGCTGATAAGTTTGATCCAGATTGGTGTAGATCTTATAGCCTTTATTCAGAATATCATCAACGCTAATCCCCTCACTGCGCGCTTCTTCGATGACCGAATCAAAGTAAGATGGATATTTCTGTGCGTTGGCGTTTGAAAAAGCATCCACCACCTGAACCGATTGCGCTTTGGCTGCATTTGCCTGCGCCTGAGTCAATTTGTGGTTATCCACCATTAGCTGCAAAACCACATTACGTCGCGAAATCGCGTTATCTTTATGATCAGCCGGATTATAATAACTCGGGTTACGTAACATCCCTGCTAAAATGGCACCTTCACTGGCATCCAGTTGACTCGCATTCTTGCCGAAATAACGTTTTGCAGCGTCCTGCACGCCCCAAACCCCATTACCAAAATAGGCATTGTTGAGATACATCGCGAGAATATCCTGCTTGGAGTAAACTTTATTCAGTTGAATCGCCATGAATAGCTCTTGTGCCTTACGCAGCATGGTCTGCTTTTGCGTCAGTAACGTATTTTTGGCTAATTGTTGCGTGATGGTGCTCCCACCACCCATAATTTGACCATGATGGATAACATAGTTCAACGCCGACCGCAAAATTCCTTTAATGGAAAAGCCGCCATTCGAGTAAAACGTCCGGTCTTCGGTTGAAATAACCGCATTTTGGACTTGCGGACTAATCGCACTGAGTTCAACATACGTCCCTTTTTGACCGTACAATGTCCCCGCTTCTTCATTGTTGGCATCGTAAATAACCGTTTTGGTCTGTAAGGTGCTCTTGATATTTTGAACATCAGCGGTTTTTGCTTTATAAGTGAACCAGGCAGAGAAGATTAGGATGACCGTCAACCCAAGTAAAATGAGCCAGCGAATGACCTGAAATCGGCGGAAGAACCACCGAATGCTCTGCCAGACACGTGATAGAACCTGCATGTCCTTCCTCCTATTATGAATCTTATTTATTGTAGCATAGGCCGTTGTCAGCCAAGTCTCGACCGGCTGTTTTTAAGCAAACTTTATGACCGAACGAATCGAGGAATCCTTTTGTTATTTCAAACATCCGCCATTGCCCAGAATCATGCCAGCCTCCGGGATCAACTTCAAGACTGGCTAATCCCCCGGAAACGCCAGCATCAGATGCGCGTGGCACAAACCATTCAGGTCAACGGCCACTACCGCCATCTTAACGAGCCCGTTAAAAATGGTGACCTTATCTCGCTGACTTATGATGAGCTTGTCCATCGAACCTACGTCCCGGAAACGCCGCATCTTAACATCCGTTATGAGGATGACGACTTATTGATCGTGGACAAAACCGCCGGCATGAAAACCCACCCAAATCAACCTGGCGAAACCGGCACCTTAATGAATCAGGCTGCTGCTTATTTGGCTCCTTTTCCAGCGCTTATCACCCACCGGCTTGATATGGCAACCAGCGGCCTATTAGTCATTGCCAAAAATCCGTTAGCACAAGCCATCATTAACCGGCAACTAGCAACGAAAACCATGCACCGTGATTATCTCGCCGTGGTTCCGCGCGGGATTCCGGAAAAAGGAACGATTCAAGCTCCTATTGGTCATGATCCTGACGATAAGCGTAAGCGGATGATTCGCGCTGATGGTGCCTTTGCTGTCACGCACTATCATCGAATTGCCGAAACCGCGGATACTGCCACGATTGAACTTAATCTAGAAACCGGACGCACTCATCAGATTCGGGTTCATCTAGCCAGCATCGGCTTCCCCATCATTGGCGATCCTTTATATGCAGCCACTGAAACGGCCACTCGGATGCAGTTACATGCATTTCGCGTACGTCTGATCCGGCCGCTGACGATTGAGCCTCTAACGGTCACCAGTCCAAGCCCGTTTCGTCAATAAGCTATACGATCAGCGCTCTTTGAATCCTCGACCCATCATGTCAGTTAGAACCTGAAAAGCTCCCATAATCGCTAGCGTTTTTAGCTAACCATTATGGGAGCTCTTTTAAACCACAACTTACCTCAACTCACCGATCAAAAGCATGACGATAAGCCTCTTCAAACCATTTTGCCTGTTTTTCATCAGGGCTAATAACGACAATCGTATCGTGGCCGGCGATGGTTCCTACAACTTGATCAAAATCGATATCATCAATAATGGCCGCCAACAAATTACCATTACTTGGCAGCGTCTTGATGACATTCAGGAATTGAACCCGAGTGATCGTCAAGCCGACTTCCCGAATCGATCGCCCCAGCCGTTCAAGCTGTGACTCCTCTGACCCGCGAAAAATCGTATAGCGCAAAGTTCCTTTGGCATCTTGGGCTTTAACAATTTGCATTTCCCGAATATCACGCGAAATCGTCGCCTGGGTAGCATCAATACCAGCCGCCTTCAATGCCGCCAAAAGCTCCTCTTGCGTTGCGATCGGTTTTTGATTAATAATCCGTGCCAATGCAGCTTGGCGTTCACTCTTATTCATTCAACAACCTCCTAAGCGCGACCCGGCGCGGTTAGAAGTCTCTGCCGGGTCGACCGCGTCATGAAACAAGACTCAATTCATCCACACAAGTGACTACATTTCTTCAGGTGCCGCCACTCCTAGCAAGTGCAGGGCATTCTCCAAGACTTGAGTCGTCGCGGAGACCATTGCCAACCGAGCCGGCAGTTCACTGTCTTCAACCAACACCTTGACGTTGGCATAATATTTGTTGAATGCCTTAGCCAGCCTTAATGCGTATTTTGCAATCACTGAAGGCTCATACTCTTTAGCCGCCCGCACCACGATACTTGGATAATCACCCAAAGCCCGTAAAACATCCCACGCAGCCGGATCACTCAAGGCTACTTCCGGCGCCGGTGCAATGTTGGCCTTGCGCAAGATGCTGTGTGCCCGGGCATTGGTGTATTGAACGTACGGACCGGTTTCGCCTTCAAAACGAACGACTTCCTCTAGGTTAAAGTCAAAGTTATCCAGCCGTTCATTCTTCAAATCATGGAAAATAACCGCCCCGACACCAACTTCATGGGCAACTTTTTCTGCATTCGGTAAATCCGGATGTTTCTCATCAATTTGCTGCTGGGCAAGTCCGACTGCATCTTTTAAGACTTTTTCAAGCAAAATGATGTTACCGCGGCGGGTTGACAACTTCTTGCCATTGGCTGTGATCAAGCCGAATGGAATGTGGTGTATATCATTGGCCCACTCGTAACCCATTTCCAGCAAGACTGCTTTTAACTGTTGGAAATGTTCGCGCTGCTCGTTACCCACGACATAGAGGCTCTGCACAAAATGATAATGTTCTTTCCGGAAAATGGCTGCTGCTAGATCACGGGTCATATAAAGGGTGGCGCCGTCTGATTTTTTGATCAGCGCCGGATTGAGGTTGTATTTACTTAAGTCTACAATCTCGGCACCTTGACTGGTTTTTAGCAAATGCTTATCTTCCAGGGTTTTAACCACACGATCCATCTTGTCGTTGTAAAACGCCTCGCCATTATATGAATCAAAATCAACGCCAAGAATTTTATAGATTCGGTTAAACTCAGCCAGTGAAACCGTCCGGAACCACCGCCATAGCGTGATTGCCTCTTTGTCGCCATCTTCCAATCGCTTAAACCATGCCCGCGCTTCATCTTCCAACTCAGGATCGGTTTCAGCCACTTCATGGAACTTAACGTAATACTGCAACAGGTTTTTAATCGGATCAGCCTTAACATCGGCTTCCGATCCCCATTTTTTATAGGCAACAATCAGCTTGCCAAATTGGGTTCCCCAGTCACCTAAATGGTTAATTTTAATCGGCGAGTAACCGACCTTCTGCAAGATATTAGCAAGTGCATTCCCAATAACCGTCGACCGCAAATGCCCCATTGACATTGGCTTAGCGATATTAGGGCTGCTCATATCAATCGGCACATTGCCTTCACCAAGCTTAGCATCGCCAAAATGCTCGCCGGATTGGGCAATTGCTTTTAAAACTTCATGGGCAAAACTGATCTTGTCTAGATAAAAGTTAACATACCCGCCCACTGCTTTAACCTGCTCAAACGGGGACGCGTCAATCTTTGCAACCAAATCACTGGCAATCATCTTCGGGGCCTGATGCAAGATCTTTGCCAATGAAAACGTTGGAAAGGCAAAATCGCCTAAATCAGATGACTTGGGTGTTTCAACTAACGCGGTGATGGCCGCCTCATCTAGCTGACCATCCAAAACCGGAACAAGCGCTTTAACAACAAGTTCTTTGAAATCCATAATTTCCTCCTAAATCATGATGCCACGAAAAAAGACCCATCTCTCCCTTTACGAAGAGACGAGCCTGCACCCGCGGTACCACTCTGCTTGACATGAGTCCACTCAAAACACTGATCCTCAAAAGCGCGCCAACAGGTTAGACGTGATCGTTTGCACTAGCCGATCTCACTTTTAAACGTCAAATAACCTGAATTCCTCTTTCTCACCGGATCTATACAGCGGTCGACGAGAATCGAACTCGCGACACCAGCTTGGGAAGCTGGAGTTTTACCACTAAACTACGACCGCAAATCAACGCATATAAGTGTATCACGGCGAAGCAGGTTTGCAAAGACTCAAGCGGTACTTTTTTCTATGATTTTAATGAGAAAACATCTTAAAAATGAGTACGGGTAATTTTGTTGTTAATCTTTCTCACCGTGTTATAATAAAAAGAAAGAAGAGGAGTGGTTGAGATGGCAAAGACGGGACGCCACTATTATTTTGTGGCGCGCAACGAGAAAACCAAAACTGGTTATCACATTAGTTTTCCTAATATTCCTAATGCTGAGGCGGTCGGGACAACGTATGAGGAAACTGTTTATTATTCATATCGCGTTCTGGCCGATTTCCTAAGCCATCTGCCAAAGCAAGAAGCTGAAATCCGCGCTTACACACTCTCTGATATTCCCGACACCGTGGCAAGCAACGTTTTCTACTCTTTGGTTAGCGTGACACCAGACTTCGATCCCCATAAAATGGAAACGCACTTTACGCTTCCGCAAACGCCACCCGCCGACATTCGTCAAAAAGCGGCTAAACTTGCCGGTCTCGTGACCCCCAATGACAATTTGGCTTTGTAGGCAGACATTAGCATGCAAGTTATTCGAATTGGACTTTTGATTATTTTCATTGGTGCGAGTGTTCTGACTCTGATTGGTTTATTAGGCTGGCTCATTTTAATACTCAGTCATCATCATCCAGAAAAAATGCGGCGTTTGACACTAATTAGCGGTGGCATTGCGTTGGCGGCGTTAATCCTTAATGCCTTCACCTAGCATGCCGGCTGATCATGAATTTGCATACAACTCAAAACGTTCCTTTAAACTTCACGAACAGGAGTTTAAGGGCGCTTTTTTGGTTACGCCGGGGTGAGTGACTGGTTTCTGAGGCTTTTCTATGCTTAAATGGGAACAGCAAATATTGAAGGAGTGGGCAAGTTTATGACTGATCTGCGTACAAGTATTGATGGCTTTAAATTTGACAATGTATTTATGAATGCAAGCGGCGTTCGCTGTTACACCGAACAAGAATTAGACGAACTGGTGCAAAGCGATGCCGGCACCTTGGTTACCAAAAGTGCAACCCAAGCAAAGCGGCTAGGTAACCCGAGTCCACGCTATGCCCGTCTGGAACTAGGCTCAATCAATTCCATGGGCTTACCTAACGAAGGCTTGGATTACTACCTCAACTACGCCTTGAATTTTCAAAAAGCGCACCCTGATCAGCCCATTTTCATTTCAGTTGCCGGTTTGTCGATGGAAGAAAATCTGGCGATGGCACACACGATTGAAGATTCGGATTTTAACGGTTTGGTTGAATTTAATCTCAGTTGCCCCAATGTGCCAGGTAAGCCGCAAACCGGTTATGATTTTGACCGTACGCAAGAAGTTTTGACTAACCTGTTTAGCTTCTTCACTAAGCCAGCCGGGGTCAAGTTGCCGCCTTATTTCGATTTGGCTCAGTTTGACCAAATGGCAGCTATTTTAAATCAGTTCCCGTTGAAATTTGTCAACTCCATCAATAGTCTGGGTAACGGTTTGATGATCGATCCAGAAACCGATACTGTTTTAATCAAACCAAAAGGCGGTTTCGGTGGTGTCGGCGGTGCTTATGCTAAGCCAATCGCCCTTGCCAACGTTCGCGCTTTTGCCCAACGACTTAACCCGCAAATTCAGATCATCGGCACCGGCGGCATCACCAATGGCCGCGATGCTTATGACTTAATCCTTGCCGGTGCTAGTCTGGTTCAAGTCGGTACCCTCTTACAAGAAGAAGGGCCAGCGGTGTTCACCCGCCTCAAACGAGAGCTAGCGGCGGTTATGCAGACAAAAGGCTACACTCAAATTAGTGACTTCAAAGGACAACTCAAAACCTTATCATGAATAAAAAAATCAAAGTCTGGTCTTTGTTTACCCGAAACACCAAAGACTTTGCCCATCACTGGGGCGCCTACTTTCTACTGATCAGCGTAACCAATCTCGCAGTCGGACTGGCAATCATCCCGCTGCTGACTTTTAGTGCGCAACAAATCCTGCGTCTAGGAAATGTTCCCTACATCACTTTAACCAACTTAGGCACGATTATCGTGGAAAAGCCAGGTACCGCCGTCTTACTCTTGCTAATTGGCTTACTATTACTGCTGTTCGTCTATTGGCAGTTTGCGTTTCTAATTCTCGGCATTCAAAACATCCACCGCCAAACGCATTTAAATTTTCGCCAGTTAGCTTTAGCAACGATCAAAAAGACCCGCCGCTTGACGCCCACAACCATTATGATTTTGATTGCCTATTTTGTTTTGGTTTTTCCGTTCTCAAGTATCGTGTTTAAAACCAGTTTATTGGCCAAATTGACGATTCCCGATTTCATCATTGATTTCATTTTGGACCGCTGGTATTTGGCAATTCTGGTTGTTTTGTTATATCTGGTTGGCACCTGGTTGGCTGTGCGCCTATTACCACTTTTGCCAGCTTTAATCCTTGGTGATGAGCATCCCGCAGCAACGGTTGTTCGCAGCTGGCGAGCAACACGCGGTCAGGCTTGGCGAACACTCTTTTCAATCATCCTCATTGTCATTCCGGTGATGGTACTGACGGTGTTGCTGATCCTTGGATTATATGGGTTTCAGACATACCTAGACCAGCAATGGCAGCAGTGGTCATTATTAGGTGCAACCATTAATCTTGGTTTATTGCAGGTCACACTTTTGCTGATCACGGTTTTCTTTACTGTCATGCTGTATCAATTAGCAACCGCCCAAGCAGAAACTTTTCAACTCATTTCCGTGCAAACGATTGATGCGCCAGTGTCGAAACGGCGGCGGACGGTACTTTTTCGTCTCAGTGCTTTGGCGCTAATTTTGCTGGTTGTCGCTAGCACCAGTGCTTTTTACCACGCTTATCTAACCGGAGCCTTAACGACCCAGCCATTAACCATCTCACATCGCGGAGTTGACAACGGAAATGGCGTGCAGAATACGATCCCGGCGTTGGAAGCCACTGCTAAGGAAAAGCCCGATTATGTCGAAATGGATTTGCACGAAACCAAAGATCACCAATTTGTTGTGATGCACGATGAAAATCTAAGCGCATTAACCGGACGTAATGCTCGGCCGCATGATTTAACTTTGGCTGAACTAACACAGCTAACCGCGCGTGAAACTGGGCACGCCGCCAAAGTCGCTAGTTTCGATGACTATCTGGCCGCCGCTGAAGCAGCCCATCAGAAATTATTGGTTGAAATTAAAACAACCCCCTATGACAGCCCAGAAATGATGGATCGTTTTATCCAGCGATATGCGCAACGCTTATTGGCAGATCATGATCAAGTTCATTCGCTCGACTATCATGTGGTCACCACTCTGCGTAAGAAGGTCCCGACACTCAAGACGTTCTTTATTCTGCCATATACACTGGTTTCCCCTGCAACGCCAGCAAGCGGTTATACGTTAGAATCAACCACCCTTTCAACGACCGTGACTGATCAAGCCCATGCACGGCATCAGGCGATTTATGCATGGACCGTCAACGATAGCGATGATATGCAGAAAATGACGTTTATGGATGCAGATGGGATTATCACTGACCAACTGGCAACACTTAAGACGACCTTACGTCAGATGAACGATCACCCTAGTTATGCCGATCAGCTGCTGAATTACATGACCAGTTTCTCCTCTGGGGATAATAGTCCGTTTTAAATGATTCGCGTCATGTTTTCAGAGATGCTAAGTTTAAGAACACGAAAAAATCCACTCATTTGAGCGGGTTTTTTAAACCATCTTTACTTAAAGTAATACCGCGCTGTTTCTAATGCGCTGGTTTCCATCAATCGTTTGCCGTACTCCGACAAAACCGCAGATGACAACGGTGACCGATCACCAAATTCCAGTGCGACTGCCATTTCATCGTGCGCTTCATTAGATGAAATTTCGTTTGGATAGAAAGTCAAAACAAGGTAGTAGTTTTGCTTGTAACGATAAAGATCACTCTTACCGCCTTCCAAGCGAAGCGTCTGAGCAAGGCTGATGAAATCTTCAAAATCCTTTAATTTTAAGACTAATTCGGTTTGTGGTGCTTTGGCAGCATCAATATAACCGCCTTCGTCAACAGCTTGCTGATCATGTTGATCGTTGGCATCTAACCCCTGCAGCTGCTGGCGAATATAATCCGGCACCTGGGTATCCGCACTATCACCATCAGAACCGGTGTCGCTATCATCATTCTTTTGTCCGTTCTTACTGATCAACAACTCGAGTCCGGACTGACTTGGCATGACTTGAAACGTCACGGCCTCATTTGTCGCAAACGTATGATCTTTATCGACTTCATCGAGGATACTGTAGAAGAAGCTTTCAATCTGCTTGTGATTACCAAGCAAATCCAGCACGGTAATTCCCCGCTGCGCTAGATCATCGTTGCCTAACATGACCCGGATCGTATTTGCGTTAATCCGTTCCATTTCCATGATTGCTGCACCTCACTTTAGTCACGGAACCCTGACTTTTGTGGTTCATCACATGACCACTTACTACATTATAGCAGATTTCGTACTTCACGGCATTCTACCGCACGTACCTGTTATGATCAAGTCGCAGGCTTTGAAATCTTAAAATCGCACACATTTTGTACGCAAAAAGAACTGCCTCGGCGATCCATTGTGCCAAGGCAGTTCTTTTAATTGCGCCTGTTGCAATTCCAAAGTCCGAACAGATCGTGGCAAGAAGCGGCGGATTTCGTCCTCGTTATAGCCAACCTGAAGGCGTTTGTCATCCATCATGATCGGTCGCCGTAACAGACCTGGATATTTCGCCACTAACTTAATCAGGGTACCCGTTGACAGTTCATCAATATTAACGCCGAGCTCCTGGAAGATCTTTGAACGTGTTGAAATAATTTCTTCAGTTCCTTCTTCGGTCATCATCAATAACCGTTTGATTTCATCAACATTCAATGGATCAGAAAAAATATTTCTTTCTTGGAATGGAATCTTATTTTCCTTTAACCAGGCGCGCGCCTTCCGACAAGATGTGCAACTTGGGGATGTATATAAAATAACCATGAGCGCTCGCTCCTTTTCTTTGACGAGGTATCTTTCTCAACTACAGGTATAGTATACGAGATTGCCTCAAAGCGGCGCAATCACATTTAGAAAAATAATTTTTCAAATGATGAAAATTTCGCGTTCAAAGTCTTGATATTGCGTGATCTATCAACGTCTTTATAAGTTTAATTGTAATAAATACCCCAAGTTATAATAACTAAATTTTTAACATTTTCCTCTCATTTTAAACGATCAGTTATCATCACTATCAGACATTAATTGTCAAGTCATCCCTGGCAACGTCAATTGGTATACCTCCCGCTACTGCTTGTGCCTGATCCTTCAAAGTGACAAGATCTAGCTGTTGGGGCAAATGCGTTAAGAGTGAACGCTTCACCTGCGCTTCTTTTGCTAACGTTCCGGCTTCTGGAGCGGTCAAATGCCATCGTGGCGCTGGTTGATCGGCAAGGAAATTGGTATCTGCCATCAACAGGTCAGCGTGCTTAGCAAAGGGAACCAATCCAGAAAAATAGCGCGTATCACTCGTATTCACAAGTACTTTGTTGGTGCCTTCTTCTTTAATCCGTACCGCAAACGCCGGAACAGGATGCTGTGTCTCCAGGAAGGTTAACGTAAGCGGCCCTAAATGTAAGGTGCTGTCTCCGGTATAACCGATCCCTTGCGTAAACGGACCAAACGTTAAGCTCCCAAAGTTCAAAGGATCCTTTGTGTGCCCGTAAATTGGCAATGGCGACACTTTTTTGTTTCCCTTGCGTAGTTGATAGAAGTACTGCAAAACGCCGACATCCGCCGTATGATCATGATGATAGTGCGTCAACAAAACCGCGTCCAATTGCAATGGGTCAAAGACCTTTTCCAATGCCAGCAAACCGCCACTACCTAAATCCATCAGTAAGTGATAGTCGCCACTTTCAATTAAATAAGTACTCGTTGCATGTCCGGCATCCGGATAGCCGCCGAGATAACCTAAAACTGTTAATTTCATTTAGTTTTTCCTCCTTTTCAAAGTGAAATGCTGCCAAGAAGTTTATAATAAAAGTGGAGGTGGTCGTTATGTCCACAATACAAACGGTTTTCGGCAGCAAGTCTTTTCTGACTAAATTGCTTGATGAACGCCATGATCCGCAACTAAAACTCTTGAAACCAGCACAAAGCGGTCTAGACTATATGATTTTCGATCCCAGCGGTCAAGCCACATTCAGTGCTCCCCTACGCTATGAAATTTTAGCTAGCCTAGGGAAAACCGAGCAAAGCGGCTATGTGCATTTCATGTACTTTAACCTTGATACGGATGACGTCAAAGTCTTCTTATCCAAAATTAAACAACTGATCGATAATCATGATATTTTGTTGGGCGAAAATCATATTTTACTAGCGCAGGAAGCCAAACATCCGGACAATTTCCTGGTGATGTCAGTCTGGCAAACGAGCAATGACTATTACGAATTCAAGAATACGCCGGCACTCGCATCAGTCAAGGAATTCATTCGCCGCGCTGCCTCTGCCAATGGTTTTCATGAGGCCGGTTATGCCGTGATCGACCCGCACAAAAAGTGACAGTGTCAACCGCCAAATCATTTTCGTAGCGGTTGCTGCATTTGATTGGGATGAAAAATTTAAACCTGCACCAAGCTACTCGACACCAGAAGTTTGCCACCAAGATTCAGCGTCCGGCTTTACAGGCTGGGTTTTGGCGATTCAAACATGCTGGTGTTTTTCCATGCCGGAAATTCATTCAGTTCGCCACCGCCCAATCGGTGAATCGACCATGCGAACCATCACATGAACGGTTGCTTCGTAAAAGAGCCAGTCAAATGCTGCATAAATGCCAATCATGACGCCTAAATAGCGCGAGGGTGGATTATCAAGATAATTGGTCATCACACTAATGACACATAAGGCGATCAAAATACCGCAGATGAGCGGAACAGCAAAAATAACTGCAGCCTGGCGATAAAGCGTGACCCGAATCTGATGGGGATCCATCCCTAACTGTTTCAGAATCTGAAAATGGCGAATTTCCTGCCGCACCGCGATCACTTGCTTCAACAACAAGATGCTTCCGGTTGCCACGACGAATACACCGCTAAGCAATAAGATCAAAAATAGTAAGAACCCATATAAGGTACTGACGAAATTCTGCTCGGCCGCCTGAAGACCAATGGGGTTACGCCAATATACCATGTTGGTGCTCGCTCGATCCGTCACCGTTAAATCATCGCCTTCACGCTGTTGTATGCCAATATTAACAAACTCTTCCAGATTTTTACTGTTGCCCAAATGCTGCAGCAAGGTAAGTGCGCGTTTGGCAGCTTTTGTTTTTGGCAACTTAGCCATATACAAGCGATCCGGCGTCCCATTCAACATATCAAAGGTTCGATTGGTCACCAACAGACCACGGTCAAAATAATTATTGCTTCCGGTTGGAAAACGATTGGTCGTCTGCGTCAGACGTAACGATGTATCACTGCCAGGCAGGATAATGGCGCGGTTCGGATTACGTCTGGCGCCAACTGGCCGAAAGCCGCTTCTGGTCGGAAGCATCAACTTAGCCTCTTGTGAATGCAACCGAATCGGTCCTAATTCCCGTTGAATCTTAGCCGCGCGCTGGTAATCACGTAACGCAACCACATTGTAGACCCCCGGCTGTTTACGCACTTCACCAATCTGATTACGGAGACGAATTTCAGCATAAACCAGCTTTGAGGGAATCGTCATCGCCTGCTTCGGTTTGACTTTTGCCTGTTTCAAAATATCGGTCACATTATCAACACCGACACCTGATGCGACTATGGTTGTCGGAATCTCACGTAAAACCAAATCCTGATTATATTGAAAAAGCATGACTGAACTACCTAGCATGGTAATGGTGATCGCACACAGCAACGTGGTTAACCACAACGAATGAGCATTCCCCTGCAGACGCTTAATAATCAGATGTCGGGAAATACCGCTCGCATTATGGGTTTGCATCTCGTGCCGTTTTTGATACCACGCTACCAGTCCCGGCAGGAAATAAGCAAAAACCAAAAACAACCCAAGCAATAAGGCGCCGATTACCAACAATAAAAAGAGCGGTAACACAATCGGTCCCGGGAGCCAGGAGAGTATGCGCATCAAGCGACCGCCAATTGGAAGCAAACGCAACATCGTCAACAAACTGCCGACCAACAACAAAAAGCCAAAAATACCGACCCAGAAGCGCCAGCGGGTTTGCGGTTTTGGTGGTGCCGGGACATCTTGCTGGCGAATAAACTGGCGTAACGGACTGCGAACATAAATCGCATTGATCGCACCGACTAAAAGATAAACAACTCCCATCAACGTCAAGACGTCCATTAATGCGGACAAAGAAAACATAAAGCCGATGGGTGTGTGCAATGCCATTAACCGGATCAACACCATCCCTAGCAATGGCGATAAAATCAAGCCAAGCAAAGCCCCGACAAACAGACCCACTATGCCGATCATCACACTTTCAAGAAAGACAATCAGCCCAAGTTTGGCGCCTGATAATCCTAAAAGACGGTATAAGCCAATTTCCTGATCACGCCGGCCAATTAACAGACTATTCAAATAAAGCAGGAAACTGATTGAAAAAAGTGCCAACACCATCATGACAATCATCAACAGGCTCGGGACAATATCCAAGTTACCAAGTCGCTTACTGGCATCACTTAAAATTAACCGATTATTGGCAACTGCACCGATCGCGTACATAATCGCACTAATCAAGGCAGCAATCAGTATCTGTAGGCCGTCCTCGTGCCGATGCCGAATCAGATTCGTTTTAATCTGTTCCCACACGTGAATGGCCTCCCCCACTAACGGTCGCTTCCATATCAATGATGCGATCAAAAAATTGTTCTCGCGACTTACCACGCGTTACTTCGGCAAAAAAGGCCCCATCTTTAATAAAAATAATCCGACTCGCAAAACTAGCCGTAAACGGATCATGCGTGACCATTAAAATAGTCGTTTTCTCTTGCTGATTCAACTGGCGTAAATAACGCAAAAATTCTGTTGCTGCCAGCGAATCAAGGCTGCCAGTCGGCTCATCGGCTAGCAACAGACTGGGTTGTGTAATCACGGCACGCGCTGCTGCTACCCGTTGCCGCTGCCCCATACTAAGCTCACCCGGAAAAGCGTTCAACAAAGCATCCAGATTAAGGTGTTTTGACACCATTTGTAACCGTTCGGCCCGGTCAGGCTGCACATGATGTTGCAACGTCAGTGGTAACAAGACATTTTGGGCAACCGTCATATCATCTAGTAAATTAAAGTCTTGAAAAACAAAACCAAGGTGATCACGGCGAAACTTAGCTTGCTGCCGTTCATTAAGCGCCTCTAGATCATGGCCGGCAATCCTAACCTTCCCCGTACTTGGCGTTTCAATAGTTGCCAAAATGTTCAAAAGGGTTGATTTGCCCGCACCACTAGGACCCATGATGCCAATAAACTCACCTGCCTTAACCTGAAAGCTAAGATCGTTTAAGGCCCGAACCCGATCGTGGCGCTGGCCGAAAATCTTACTTAAATTAGATACTTCCAAAATTGCCATGGGCTTACCTCCGTCATCATCATACCAAAAACCGCCACATTCAACATGCCAGTGCGACTATCAAGCTTTCTAAACGGGACAGGTTAAAGGCATCAGAAAAAGTTCCGAGAACTTTTCACCATAATACGCTTATGTTCTAAGTTACGCCCATAGCGCGCTCACCGGCGCAGGGATCTGCGTGTAAGGACCTTGGTCGCAATGGCCAAGGCCACTTATGTTCTAACTTACGCCCATAACGCGCTCACCGGCGCAGAAACCTGCGTGTAAGGACCTTAAGCGCAATGGCCAAAACCCGGCCATCACGCCTGAGGCCACTTATGTTCTGTCTTACGCCCATAACGCGCTCCCCGGCGCAGAAGTCTGCGTGTAAGGACCTTAAACGCAATGGCCAAAACCCGGCCATCACGCTTAAGGCCACTTATGTTCTGTCTTACGCCCATAACGCGCTCCCCGGCGCAGAAGTCTGCGTGTAAGGACCTTAAGCGCAATGGCCAAAGCCCGGCCATCACGCTTAAGGCCACTTACACTCCGACTTCTAAGCGCGCCGGCTCGCGCTCACTTTTGTTTGTGTCTCGGCCACAAAACTTGTACGATAAGTTCAGGAATGGAGTTGGTCGCGTGTTTAAAATCATGATTGTAGAAGATGATCAGACAATTAGCGGTCTTATCGCTGACAACCTCAAGAAGTGGCAGTTTGAGCCTGTCGTTGTGACTGATTTTAACGCTGTCTTCGATGATTTTCTGCAGGAAAAACCACATTTAGTCTTATTAGATATCAATTTGCCGGTTTTTGACGGCTATTATTGGGTCCAAAAGATTCGTGAAGTTTCAAAGGTGCCGGTTATTTTCATCTCAAGTCGCAACACCAATATGGATATGGTGATGGCAATGAACATGGGTGCAGACGACTTTTTGAATAAACCTTTCGCGATGGAAGTCCTCATCGCAAAGATCAATGCGCTGTTGCGGCGAACTTATAATTATGCCGATCAAGGAACCGATGTCCTTGAACACAATGGACTCATGCTGAATCTAAAAAACGGTATGGCCCAAATTGGCGAAAAGGAAATCAATCTGTCGAAGAACGAATATAAATTACTTCAAATTCTGATGCGGCAACATGGCCAAATTGTCAGCCGGTCAAGACTTTTGCGCGACCTCTGGCAAGATGAACGCTTTGTGGACGATAACACGCTCACGGTCAACGTTAACCGCTTGCGTAAGAAAATCGAAGAAGCAGGATTGAAAGATTACATTCAGACTAAAGTCGGTCAAGGCTATATTGTTCCCTAGGAGGCAGCCATGCGTTTTCGCGACTATTTTAAAGACCATATTTGGGCGATTGGCGGCTATATTTTATGCGTCGGTTTAGCTGCCATCATCGTTTGGCTGGATCCGCAACACCGCGTTAAATTGGCAACGGTCTGGTATGCGGTCTTACTCGTCACGTTGGTTGCAATTGCCTTCTTTATCGCCCATTTTGTCCGTATTCGCCAGTTTGCTGCTCGCTTGCAGGCGCGCCAGAATGCTGAAGATGCTGCTTTGGATTGGCCGCTACCAGGGGGTCAATCCGGACTGGAACAGGTTGTCTCGGATACTTACAACAAAATTCTGACCTTGCATCGGCAACAAATTACCGCGCTTTTGGCTCAACATCAAGACCAAAAAGATTTCATTGACTCGTGGGTACACGAAATTAAAGTACCGTTGGCCGCGGTTTCATTGCTTGCTGAAAGTTTTGAGGGCCAAGTTCCCGATGACAAGCTGGATAACCTCAATTTACAACTGGATCAAATCGAGTTTTATGTTGAGCAGGTCTTATACTATTCCCGACTTGACAGCTTTTCGAAAGATTACTTGCTGCATAATACGCAATTGAAACCGCTGATTAATGACGTTGTTGCCAATCAACGTAATGGCTTCATTAACAAACGTCTGTCATTTAAACTGAACGGCGATGACCAAACCGTCTTAACGGACAATAAATGGCTGCGGTTTATTTTGACGCAGCTCATTTCCAATGCAGTCAAGTATACCCCAGAAGGTGGGCGCATCCAGGCAACCATTCGCGACACCGGCAAGGAAACCCAGCTGATGATCATCGACAACGGCATCGGCATTCCTAAAGACGAGCAACACCGCGTTTTTGAAAAAGGCTTTACCGGCAGCAATGGACGCCTGTCAAATCATAAATCGACTGGTTTGGGATTATTCTTAGCAGAAAAGTTGGCCGAAAAGTTAGGGCATCACTTAACGTTGACGTCCGTGATCAATCAAGGCACAACGGTTACCATTCATTTTCCATATGTCAGCTATTACAATGATGCTGGTCAAACCGTTGAACATCCCAAAAAGGCACTTCATCAAACAGCAGATACATCTGATTCATCCAACCAAAATGAGTAGGACATTCTTCTTTAACGAATAAAGCGAGTAGCTAAGCACACGACCGTCATTGTTGTCTTGTGGCTAGCTACTCGCTTTTTTATCTGTCTATATTTTGTTTGCAGCAAAGAACCCAACCACCAGCGGCTGCGACTTTAATCAGGGTCAAACTTTTATCGAATGAGGTTTTTCCAAAGCTTGATCTCACCCGCCGCCTGGGTTGCCGGCACATCAATAATCCGTTGGTTGGAACTGCCGCGAAATTGCAGCGTTAAGTCTTTTTTTGCCAACAGGAAGCGCCCATCCACCAATATATCGATGAGGCTCAGCAGCGTTAACTTGTCTTCGGAATCCTGCATGAGTTCTTCGTAAGTGTAACCACTCCAACTCCAGATATCCTTATCATGCCCAAACTCTTGGCGAATCCGGCGGCAAAGACGAATGCAGACCTGAGTATTCAAAAAAGGTTCTCCGCCTAGCAGGGTCAAGCCTTGAACATATGACTGAGCCAGATCCGCAATAATCCGATCTTCCAGTTCCTGAGTGTATGGCTGACCATACCGAAAATTCTGGGCGACACGATTGTAACAACCCGGGCAAGCAAAGCGACAGCCCGAGACATATAAACTACACCGAACCCCTTCCCCATCAACAAAATTAAACGGCTTGTAATCAGCAATTCGTTGTTGTGAAAGTTCACTAGCAAGCCATTCTTTCGGTTGTGGATTCTGCGGTAAACGAGCTGTGGTCATCATAAGATCTGCCTTTCTTAACAGGTTGCGTTAGTCAGGTTAAAACGCAGCCGTGCGTGTTCTTGATTCAATCAACGCTTCAAAAATGAACGCCAACGAATAAGTCTTTTTCATCGTATCATCTTTTGACTACAAGATGTAGTATCGATTGTGCACAAAATACCGGCCTATTATCTATATCTTGATAACAGGCCGGTATGGATGCTGTTTTTAAATACGATTACGCGCGCTTCAAATGCAGTGTCATGGCATTTAACGCCACCACGATGGTTGATAACGACATAATCGCGGCACCAACAGCCGGGCTGAGAATGAAGCCAACTGGTGCTAAAATGCCTGCTGCCAGTGGAATAGCCAGGATGTTGTAGCCGGCACCCCACCAAAGATTCTGAACCATTTTACGATTGGTTGCTTTAGCCAAAGATAAGAAGTTAAGAATATCGGCTGGATCACTATGAACCAACACAACATCGGCAGTATCAATGGCCACGTCGGTTCCGGCACCAATGGCGACTCCGATATCCGCTTGCGCTAGACTAGGAGCATCATTAACCCCATCGCCGACCATCATCACAACGCCACGTTTTTGATAAGCTTCGACTTGCGCCACTTTGTCTTCAGGTTTTAATTCGGCTTGAAAATCAGTGATGCCGAGTTGATCGGCCACTTTTTTGGCGGTTTCGTGGTTATCACCAGTCAGCATGACCGGTGTAATTCCTTGCTGCTTCAACGCGGTGACAAACGACTTGCTTGACGGCTTCAGCTGATCGCCTTCTGCAACCATCCCTAGAACTTGATCATCCTGGATCAGAAAAGCCAGTGAGTTACCGGCCCCCGCTAATTGATCAGCCTGCGCTTCATCATAAGCCAAGTGATGATCTTTTAGATACCGGGCATTGACGATCGTGTAACGTTGGCCATCGATTTCGCCTTCCAGACCGATGCCTTTTAAGACTTGAACGTTTTGCGCATCCGGCAGCTTTAACGCCTGTTGCTTGGCGGCAGCTTTAATCCCGGTTGCCAGCGGGTGTTCGGAATGATTTTCCAAAGCAGCCATGACAGACAGTACCTGCGTTTGATCGTGACCGGCAAAGGCAATGGTTTTGGCAACGGTGAATTTGCCTTCTGTCAACGTTCCGGTTTTGTCCATCAAGATAAACTGCGCCCGCTTGACAGTCTCAAGTGCCTGGCGATTACGAATTAACAGTCCATTGGTTGCGCCAATACTGGTACTGCGTGCAATGACCAGCGGAATTGCTAACCCAAGTGCATGGGGACAAGCAATGATAAAGACAGTGACCATTCGTTCAAACGCCACTGCCGCCCCGCTTGGCAACCACAGGAAGAAAGCAAGTAACCCAACTGCCAATGCGGCGTAGAAAAGCCAGCCGGCCACTTTATCTGCCATACCCTCGGCTTTACTTTTATTGGCTTGCGCACTTTGAACTAACTTCATGACTTGCGACAGATAGCCGCTTTCGCCCGTACCGGTGACCTTGATTTCAATGACGCCATCACCATTGACGGAACCGCCAATCACCTGGTCACCTTCAGCCTTGCGAATGGCTTTAGCTTCCCCAGTCACTAATGATTCGTTGACACTGCTATTGCCACTGACCACTTGACCATCAGCCGGCATTTGTTCACCTGCTAATACCCGTAAGCGCGCGCCAACCTGGACTTCTGATAATGGCATGTCCATCACGTGATCACCATGAACCACATGTGCCTGATTCGGCAATAACGCCGCCAACTTCTCAACCGCGTTACCTGCAGCCATAACGGCATTCATTTCGATCCAATGGCCAAGCAGCATGATCACGATCAGTGTTGCTAATTCCCAAAAGAAGTCCATGACCATCCCATTAGGCGCAATAAAGTTATTCATCAAAAACGCATAAAGCGAATAACCATACGCCACCGTGATGCCCATCGCGATCAACGTCATCATCGCCGGTTGTCGCTGTTGCAATTCTGCCTTTGCGCCGGTCAAAAACGGCCAGCCGCCATAGAAAAACAGAAAAGACGACAAAACAAGAACGACCCAATCAGACCCCGGAAAGACAATCGGCAATTCAATGACCCCGAGATGAATATTCATGCCCATAAACTGCGCCAATAACAGCACGGGGATCATGACAATGAGGCTGACCCAAAACTTCTGCTTCAAATTGCCCATATGCATCATATGCCCACCACCATGATCCATATTGCCATGATCCATGTGCATATCCATACCACTGTGATTCATCGCCATATGACCCATATCGTGGTGACTCATTTGCATAGATGCCATATCCGTTTGCTGATGCATATGTTCGTGGTCCATTGACATATCCGTCATTTTCCCGGCATGCATCTGGTCGTGATGACTCATTTGCATCTGTCCTTTGTCATTAGCTGATTCTTTCATTTTTTGTGAAGGGTTCATATTATCTTTCTTCATCAATTGCCTCCTTGCAGCCGTCTGGTAAGCAGTTACAATGAACCGTTGTCGGTGCACCAGGCAATTTAGCCGCCAAAGTTTGCTGCACTGCTTGAATATCTTTCTTGGAAAGCGTCACTTGCGCTACCAAATGATTCACGGTCGTACCGATCTTCATCTGACAAAGATGACTAAATAACTCCTCAACGGCTGCATCCATTGAGGCTTGCTCACCAACTGTTGCATGATATAAAAATTCGCGCCCTTGCTTTTCAGTGACCAGCGCACCCTTTTTGACGAGTCTTCCCAAAAAGGTCTTGGTGGTCGCTATCTTCCACGCCATTTTATCCGCAAGAATCGCCGCAATGGTGCTGCTTTTTAATGGTCCAAGCGTCCAAATAATTCGCATAACCTCCCATTCCGACTGGGAGATTTCAACTTTCGGTGTTTCCATCATCGGCCTCCGTTTACACTTGTAATCTTTCTACACTTATAATTTACAACTGTAAACGATGATTGTCAACTCATGATTAAACTATTTATGAAAATAGGCCGCTTAAGTGCCAAGTCTGGCCCTAACTGTTCTCTGCAAATAAACAAGCACCGAAGACGATGGCATTGGTCTTCGGTGCTTGTTTATTTGCTTTTTACATAAAACTAGCGGCAGTTATCCCTTCAAGGCATGAAAGCCGATATCGGTCCGATAATCCAGCACCCCTTGAATACTTTCCAAGTCATGCTTGGCTTTGGCAACTGCCTCAGGTAAGGTAACAGCCCCAGCAACAACCGAAAAAATTCTCCCGGCGTCACTGATCCAACCATTGTCGGTTCGCTCTACCCCTGCTGGCAGCCAAGTACCGATTGGCCAATTTGTTGGCACAATGACGGGAACGGTTTTCAGATTTGCCCGCGGATAATCGGGATTTACCGCGACAAAACAGGCATAGGCTTGGCCATTCAATTTCAGCGTTGGCTGCTGGCCATCCAACAAGTCGCTCACAAGCTGATAAAAGTCATTTTCGATCTGTGGCAATAATACCTGAGTTTCAGGATCACCGAAACGCATGTTATATTCAAGAATCTTGGGTCCCTCTTTAGTGAAGATCAGCCCAATATACATAACCCCGTGTCCATTTAAACCATCTTGGTGCATGCCTGCCAATGTGGCATCCACCAAGGACTGGGCCGCCTGGACTTGATCGGGCTTAAATTGTGGCAACGGACTAATCGCACCCATTCCACCTGTGTTAGGTCCACGATCAGCAGCGTGGCGCCGTTTGTGATCCTGGGACAACGGCAAGATCACGCGCTTTTGGTCATTAAAAAGTGCCATGACGGAAGCTTCTTCGCCAGCGAGATATTCCTCAAGCAAAACCGTGGCATCCGGGTGGCCGGCGTAAAACTGTTCGATCGTATCATCAAGTGTCGCTGCATCATTGGCAATGACAACACCTTTACCAGCGGCCAAGCCATCTTTTTTCAGAACAAGCGGTAAACCCATCAAAGTTGCTTCGGCATGTGCTTCAATCGCACTGTGAACCGTCTTGCTGGCCGCGGTTGGTAAATGATGGCGATGCATAAACGCTTTGGCGAAAGTTTTACTCGATTCAAGTTGGGCTAATTTTTGCGTGACGCCAAAGATCGGCAACCCGATTGCTTGAAAATCATCAACAATCCCTGCTGCCAAGGGGACTTCAGGACCGACAAACGTCAAATCAATCTGATGCGTTTGCGCGAACTTGATTAAAGCCGGGACCTCTTTTTCTTTAATACCAATCGGCTCAACACCAAGCAACTCCATCGCCGGATTGCCCGGCGCCACATAGACATGATCCACTTGTGGCGACTGACTAAATTTCAAAGCAAGGGCACTTTCACGCGCACCCCCACCGATAACCAGGACTTTTTTCATAAAAACCTCCTAAAAAAGTGAGCGTGAACCGGCGCGCTTAGGAGTCGGAGTGTAAGCGGCCTTGGACGTGATGACCCGGGCTTGGTCATTGCGCCCAAGGTTCTTACACGCAGACTCCTGCGCCGGAGAACGCGTTATGGTGAACGTGAACCGGCTCCCGCCTAATGCCGGAAATGCCGAACCCCTGTTGTCACCATCGCAATGCCATATTCATTGGCCTTCGCAATTGAATCCTTATCCCGAATGCTGCCGCCTGGTTGAATAATCGCCTTAATATCATGTTTAGCCGCGTAATCCACGCAATCATCCATCGGGAAAAAGGCATCGCTAGCCATGACCGCACCGGCAAAGTTGTCGTTTTGCTGGGCTTGGGTTAACGCCAATTCAACCGAGCCAATCCGATTCATTTGACCGGCGCCAATCCCTAACGTCTGATCAGCCTGTGCCACGACAATCGCATTACTCTTAACATGTTTGACCACCGTCTGCGCAAATGCCAATGCCTTAAGTTGAGCTTCAGTCGGCTTGACCTCCGTCACCACCGTCATATCGGCTGGTGTCTCAGCTTTGTCGTCACGTGTTTGAATCAACAACCCACCATAAATTGAAGTCGTTTCTGTTCCCAATTCTTCTGGCGTATCAGCAGTATTAATCGTCAATAAGCGCACATTTTTCTTCTTCGCCAGAATCTCATAGGCATCATCATCAAATGCCGGTGCCATGATGATTTCAAGGAAAAGTTTATGCATTTTCTCGGCAGTGGCAAGATCAACCCGCCGATTCAAAGCAATGATGCCGCCAAAAATGGACATCGGATCGGCGGCATATGCCTTGTCCCAAGCGGCTTCAAGCGTATCGCCCAAGCCAATGCCGCATGGGTTCATATGTTTAACGGCCACGGCTGCCGGTTGTTTGAATTCCCGCAACATTGCCAATGCTGCATCCGCATCCTTGATATTGTTATAAGAAAGCTCTTTACCGTGTAATTGCTTAGCAGCGGCAAGACTGGTTGGATCAGGATTCGGCTCAACATAAAAGGCAGCTTGTTGGTGGCTGTTTTCCCCGTAACGCAAGTCCTGCCGTTTGTGATAAGTTGGCGTGAATTGCTCTGGAAATGGCTCTGGATCTAAGTAATGGGCGATTTGAGCATCGTAAGCGGCAGTGACGGAAAAGACTTTGGCTGCCAACCGTTGCCGTAAATCAGCATCATTTTGATCGAGTCCGGCTAAAACATCCGCATAATCTGCCGGATCAACCACGGCCCAGACACTGTCACTATTTTTAGCTGCCGCACGTAACGCAGACGGGCCACCAATATCAATTTGTTCAATCGCTTCGGCACGCGTCACACCCGCACGCTGAATGGTCGCGGCAAACGGATAAAGATTGACACAAACCACATCAATTGGCTGAATATCATGATCTGCCAATGCCTGCATATGGGCAGGATCATCCCGCCGCGCCAAGATGCCGGCATGGATCTTAGGATGCAGTGTCTTAACTCGACCATCGAGCATTTCTGGAAAACCGGTTACTGCTTCTACGCCGGTCACCGCAACCCCAGCTTCAGCCAGTGCGCGATGGGTACCACCGGTTGAAATCAGTTCAAAACCGCGTTCAACCAGACCTTTTGCAAAAGGTACCAAACCAGTTTTATCAGAGACACTTAATAATGCACGCTTCACTTAAATCGCTCCTTCTTCAATGAGTTGCTTGACAGTTGCGGGAAAAGTTTGATGTTCCTGATGGTGAATGGCTGCTTCTAATTGTGCCAGCGTCATCCCCGGGCTTACGCGGACCGGATCCTGTGCGATGATTTCGCCGGTGTCGATTCCGGCATCTACGTAATGAACCGTCACGCCGGTCACTTTGACGCCATAATCAAATGCATCTTTAATGCCCTGCCGCCCGGGAAAACTAGGCAGCAGCGCGGGATGCAAATTGATAATTCGCTTGGGAAAAGCATTTAGCAAGGTTGGCCCGATGATCCGCATATAACCCGCTAAAATCAATGCATCTACAGGCGGCAACTGGCTTAAAATATAAGTTTCGGCCGCCGCTTTATTCGCATAGTCCTTAAAGTTCACAACTAAAGTCGGAATATGACGAGCAGCCGCTTTTTGAATCACCGGTGCTTGCACTTGATCACAGACTAAGACCGCAATTTGATAGTGACTGTCTGCAGCCTGCGCGGCGTTTGCCAAGGCTTCAAAATTTGTGCCATTTCCGGACGCAAAGACAGCTAGACTTTTCATTTGCTTGCCACCTGCCATTGTATTTTGGCGCTTGGATCAGCAACCACGCGACCGATAACTTTACTGCTTGGTAACGCCGCCTGAATCGTTGTGGCTGCATGTTCAGGGACGACCAAAATCATCCCGATGCCCAAGTTAAACGTTGTCCGCATCGTGGTTTCACTCAAATGCCCGGCATATTGCAGGCGATCAAATAACTCCGGTCGATGCCATGCCTGGGGGTTAATCTGCGCACACAATCCTGCCGGTATCACCCGCGGCAGGTTCTCGGTAATACCGCCGCCGGTAATATGCGCTGCGGCGTGGATCAAACCTTGTTGCATGAGCGGCAGCACCTGCTTAACGTAAATTCTAGTTGGCCGCATCAACGCTTGCATCACTTCCGATCCGTCTTCAAGTGTCTGACTGCCCAGATCGGTTTCAGCTAACAATTTACGCACCAGCGAGTAACCATTGCTGTGTACGCCTGAACTTGGCAAGCCAATCAAGACATCACCAGCAGCCACGTCCTTAGGTAAACGATTCGGTTCGGAAACCAAACCAACCGCAAACCCGGCCAGATCATAATGATTTTGTGGGTACATATCCGGCATCTCAGCGGTTTCCCCACCGATCAACGCCATTTCCGCCTGCTGACAGCCATAAGCAATCCCACGAACAACCGCCTCGGCCCGGGTCACATCAAGATGATCAACGGCCATATAATCAAGGAAAAACAATGGCTGGGCACCGGATGCGAGCAAATCATTGGCCACCATTGCGACCAAATCAATCCCCACCGTTTCATGCGCATCACATTGCAGTGCCAACAACAGTTTGGTACCAACCCCGTCTGTTGCACTAATCAAGGTTGGCTGCGGCACGGATGGCAACCGATAAGCGGCAGCAAAACCGCCAACACTGGCCAAAACATTGTCATTGGCTGTTTCTTTGGCTAACGTCGCAATACGTTTTACGGCTGCATCGCCGGCTTCAATGTCGACGCCGGCATCCTTATAATCTGTCATGCGCTAACCTCCGCTACATTAACTTTGAGTGATGCGACTTCCTTATTTAACGCCGGTGCATAATCATCAAGAGCAGTTGGATATTTGCCTGTAAAGTAGGCGACACATAAACCGCCATTAGGAGCCGTCGTTGGCAATCCCACGCTGTCTTCCAATCCTTGCGTCGAAAGAAAACCTAGCGATTCGACATCCAGTAAATCACGCATTTCCGGTACGCTATGATTAGCCGCAAATAATTCACTGGTTGTCTGAAAATCAATCCCATAAAAGCAAGGAAAGCGCAACGGCGGGCTGGCAATTCGCAAATGCACTTCAGCGGCGCCGGCTTCTTTTAACAATTTAACAATTTGTTTAGAAGTCGTGCCGCGAACAATCGAGTCATCAACTAACACAATGCGTTTTCCGGCAACAACCGGTTTGATCACACTGAGTTTCATTTTGACGCTTTTTTCGCGTAACGCCTGCGTGGGTTGGATAAATGTCCGAGCAACGTACTGACTCTTCACCAAGCCCATTTCATAAGGAATTCCGCTGGCTTTGGCATAACCAATTGCTGCTGACAGGGATGAGTTGGGCACCCCAACGACAATATCCGCATCTGCCGGCTGTTCCCTTGCCAACCGCTCACCCATCCGCACCCGCGCCTGGTGAACATTGATGCCGTGGATGTCTGAATCCGGACGGGCAAAATAGATATACTCCATCGAGCAAACCGCTAACGATGTGTTGGTGGTGAAGTGATCCAAATGCAAGCCATCGTCATCGATCGTAATCAGCTCACCGGGTTGGACGTCACGGACAAAATCAGCCCCTACTGCATCCAACGCCGCGGTTTCGCTACAAACAATATAGCCGCCATCTGGCATGATCCCAACCACCATTGGCCGGAAACCATGCGGATCAACCGCTGCGTATAAGCCATGCTCGGTTAACAAGACAAAGGCGAACCCGCCGTGAACCTCATTCAGTGCCTTTTTAAGTTGAACCAGCCACGGTTGGCCAACCTGACGCCGAATCAAATGCATTAAAACCTCAGTGTCCGAGGTGGATTGGAAAATCGCCCCTTGACTTTCTAACTCACGCCGCAGACTGATGGCGTTGGTTAAATTGCCGTTATGCGCTAATGCAATGGCTTCATCGGAAAACCGAAAAAGCAATGGCTGAATATTTTCCAAGACCCGGCCACCTGCTGTCGAGTAGCGCACGTGACCCAAAGCTGCCCGCCCCATCAACGGTGTCAATTGATCGGTATTGGTGAACACTTCACTGAGCAAGCCCAGACCATAATGGCGCCGCATACCATCTTTAGTTAAGCCGACAATTCCGGCCCCTTCTTGCCCGCGATGTTGCAACGTATGCAAGCCCAGATGGGTAATGCTCGCAGCATTGGGATTGCCCCAAATACCAAAAACACCGCATTCTTCATTTAAGCCTTTTGGTTCAGATAGCATGGGAGTGCCTCCTCAAATGCAGTTTGCAATTCTTCAAGCGGAATCGAAAATTGATGACTAACCGTGGTGACGTCAAATTGCGGGGCTGCTTGTACCCGCCCGATTAACTCAGCCGGTCCATTCAGCGCCTCAAACGCTGCTTGATCTTCGGGAGCAACGGTAACTAAGAAGCGCCCTTGAGTCTCGGAAAAGCCCCAACTCGTCGGCAAATCGACCTTAACTTGCGCGCCCAGCTGGTTCGTAAAGCCCATTTCAGCCAACGCCACTAACAAGCCGCCATCGCTTAAATCGTGGGCTGCTGTCACAAAGTGTTGCCGAATCGCCGTTAATACAAATTGCTGATTGGCCTTTTCCGCATCGAGATCAAAGTCGAATAACCGCCCGGCAACTTCACCGGTTTGCAATTTCTGTAATTCGCTGCCATTGAAATCGCCATGGGTTTCGCCGACAAGATAAAGCAAATCATCTGCATGTTTGAAATTCGCCGTGGTAATGGTGCTGAGATCTTCAATCAGCCCCACCATCCCAATCATCGGCGTTGGATAGATTGCTTTGCCATTAGTCTCGTTATAAAGCGAAACATTTCCGGAAATCACCGGCGCGTTAAAGGCTTTAGTTGCAGCAATGATGCCTTTAGCCGCTTCGGCAAGTTCATAAAACGCTTCCGGCTTGGTTGGATCCCCAAAATTCAGGCAGTCGGTAATCCCTAAAGGTTCCGCACCGCTGGCCGCCAGATTGCGCGCCGCTTCGGCAACACTCATGGCCGCACCGACTTTTGGATCCAAATACAGATAACGGCCTTTGCTATCGGTAGTCATGGCAAGAGCGCGATGGGTCCCGCGAATGCGAATCACCGCGGCATCGCTACCAGGCAAGACAACCGTATTCGTTTGGACTTGTGCATCATAACGCCGATACAATGAGGACTTATCCGCAATCGTCGGCGTGCCCATCATGGCTTTCCAAGTCGCCACCGGATCGGTCACGATCGGGTCAAAATCAGGTGCCGGTTCAGCTAAGCGCGCTGGCATTTTACCGACTTGCTCATAAATCGGTGCATCATCAGTCAATGAACTGACCGGAACATCGCAAACCAATTTGCCGTGATGATAAAGCCGATATTGATGGCCTTCAATCACATGTCCCACAACTGCAGCGTCCAAATCATACGCTGCAAAAACATCAAGGACTTCCTGTTCAAAACCGGCCCGCACACACAGCAACATCCGTTCCTGTGATTCTGATAACATGATTTCAAATGGTGTCATATTGGCTTCACGCTGCGGAATTAAGTCAAGATCCATTTCCATACCGCTATTCGCCTTGCCAGCCATTTCAACGCTGGAAGACACTAAACCAGCCGCGCCCATGTCCTGAATACCGACTAGCGCCTGCTGATGATCCTGCGTAATTTCCAGACACGCATCCATCAACAGCTTCTCCATGAATGGGTCGCCTACCTGAACCGCCGAACGATCAGCCGCCTCTTCATCGGAAAAATCACCGGATGCAAAACTGGCACCATTGATACCATCACGCCCGGTTTTGGCACCGACATAAATCAGCGCATTACCGACTCCCGCCGCTTTGCCTTTTTGGATCTGATCCTTATCCATAATGCCGACACACATCGCATTGACCAGCGGATTGCGGGCATAGGTATGATCAAAATTGGTTTCTCCGCCGACCGTGGGAATGCCGATTGCGTTCCCATAACCACCGATACCGGCCACGATGCGATCAACTAAATGCTGCGTGTGCGGGAGGTTGAGATCACCAAACGCCAATGAATCCAGCATGGCAACCGGCTTAGCCCCAATTGAGAAAATGTCCCGGATAATGCCGCCCACACCCGTCGCTGCGCCTTCATAAGGTTCAACCGCGGACGGATGGTTATGACTTTCGGCTTTGAATACCACTGCCTTGCCTTCGCCGATATCAATTACACCGGCACCTTCGCCAGGTCCCATCAAAACGCGGTCATTTTTGGTCCAGAACTGGCGCAAAATCGGTTTACTGTATTTATACGCACAGTGTTCACTCCACATGCCGCTTGCTAATCCGATTTCGGTATCATTTGGCTGATGACCAATCAACTCAGCAAACCGGTGATACTCATCTTCCGTCAATCCCAAAGCCAAATACGGTTTCTTTTCAGCGATGGCTTCTGGACTCATCTCAACGTGCGTCACGGACATGGACCCCTTTCGTTTGTTGCATCAATGACTTGAAAACGCCTAGGCCATCCGTACCGCCAAGTAGTGCTTCAACGGCGCGTTCCGGATGCGGCATCATGCCTAAAACATTACCGGCTTCGTTCGTCACCCCGGCAATATCATGAAGACTGCCATTGGGATTGTCAGCATACCGGAAAACGACCTGACCATTGGCTTCCAAAGCTGCCAGCGTCTTGGGATCAGCGTAATAATTTCCTTCACCATGTGCAATCGGCAATGTCAGTTGTTCACCAACCTGATATTGATTGGAAAATGCTGTATCCGCGCGATCGACAAGCAACGTCACCGGTTCGCAAATGAAGTTCAAATCCCGATTCCATTGCAAAGCGCCCGGCAACAAACCCGCTTCCGTCAGAATCTGAAAGCCATTACAAATGCCCAGCACATAGCCACCTGCTTCGGCAAAAGCTTTCAACGCCGTCATCACTGGCGAAAACCGGGCAATCGCACCGCTACGTAAATAGTCGCCGTAAGAAAAACCACCTGGCACCATCACCACATCATAACGACTTAAATCGGTTTGACTCGGCTTGATCAGCTCGCACTCAGCACCGGCAATGGTCTGAACGGCCCACTGTAAATCCAAGTCACAATTAGATCCGGGAAAAGAAATAACGGCCGCTTTCATGCCTCATCCTCCGTAATGGGTTCTAATTCAAAGCGATAAGTTTCCATGTTGACATTGGCAAGCAACTGATCGCAAATCGTGTCGACCTGCTTTTCTACCGCTTCTTTGGTGCCAGTTAGCTTTAATTCAAAGTATTTGCCGTATAACACGTCGCCTACATTGTGATAATCCATGCGGGTTAAAGCAGTCTTGATAACTTCTGCCTTTGGGTCTAATACAGAGGGTTTGTACGTCACATAAACTTTAGCTTTAAACATGAGCCGCTCCTTTTTCTTGTAATCTGGAAAGCACTTCTTCATAAACAGGGGTTAAGGGACCGCGCGCTTGGCGGAAAACATCTTTATCAAGCGAATCACCGGTCTTTTGATCAACCAGACGGAAATTATCCGGCGACAATTCATCGGCTAAGACCAAAGTACCATCCGTTAACGTGCCATATTCAAGCTTAAAATCAACCAACGTGATCCCGACCTCATCAAAACGCTTGGTCAGATAAGCATTCACGCGATCAGTCAAAGCCCGAACTTGTTTGAGCTGTTCCGGGGTCGCTTCGTGTAAAGCAAAAATCTGAGCTTCGTTCATGAACGGATCGCCTAATTCATCCGACTTGTAATAATATTCATGAATTGGCGGATCAAGCTTCATCATCGGCTTGACATTGAACTTAGTCACAAAATGTCCGGACGCGTAATTGCGCACCACGACTTCTAACGGCAGCATGGTCGCCTTTTTAACAATCATGGTGGTGGCATCGGGAGAATCAATATAATGCGTAGGAATTCCGGCTGCCGTCAATTCTTTAAACAACAAGGTCGAGATAGCGCGATTCAATTCACCTTTGTGAGCAATCTGCGCCTTTTTCTCGCCGTTTAATGCTGTGGCCTGATTCGTATAGGTCATCCATAAAACATCCGGATCATCTGTCGCGAAAACCTGCTTGGCCTTGCCGGTATATAGTAATGTGGTCTTTTTCACCATGCTGCCTCCATTTGTTTAAGTATGTCCATAACATCGCGCTCATCGGTCACCGTGATGTGGCCCATTTTACGGCCAGGACGGATCTCGGCTTTTCCATAATCGTGCATGTGCCATTCTGGATGTTGCGGCCATTTTGCCTTGGCTTGGGTGAGATCATCGCCAAGCAGGTTTCGCATCACCGCTGGCTGTTTTAAGGTAATCGGCGGAATCGGTAGTCCGCAGATACTTAAAATATGAGCGTCAAACTGGGAAAAGTTGCAAGCTTCAATCGAATAGTGGCCAGAGTTATGTGGGCGTGGTGCCAATTCATTTGCAACGACATTGTCACCTTCGAGAAAGAGTTCGACCCCAAGAACTCCGCGTAAATCGAGTCCAAGTGCGATTTTAGTCGCCAGATCATCAATCTTTTCAGCCAAAACCGGTGAGATATGAGGTGCCGGTGCCAGTGTGAGATGCAAGATGTGGTTCTTGTGGCGATTTTCAACAATCGGGAATACCCGTACTTGATCGCGGCCATCGCGGGTGATCATCACTGAAGCTTCCCGGTCAAACTGTTGGCGTTTTTCCAAAATGCAGGGACCGTGGGCTAGCAACTGCTCGGCTGCGGGTACATCAGCCATGGTGTTGATGTCTTGCTGACCATGACCGTCATAACCGCCAGTCGTAGTTTTTAAGATGCTCGGCAAGCCGATTTTCTCAATGGCCGCTGTCAACGCCTCAGGCCGATCAACTGCCGCAAAGGGGGTGACCGGTACACCATGCGTCTGCAGGAATGTTTTTTCCTTAATGCGATCGCGGGTTGTTGCAAGAATAGCTGTTCCTTGAGGGATTCGGGTTAAATCACGTACTGCTTCCAAAGCTGCTAAATCAACATTTTCAAACTCATAGGTTAAAACATCCGATTCTTTAGCCAACTTTGTCAGTGCTGCTTGATCGTTGTATGGTGCCGTGATTTGAAAGTCTGCTACCTGACCGGCTGGTGAATTCGGCGTCGGTTCCAAAATGCCAACTCGATAGCCCATTGTCTTGGCACTTTGGGTTAACATACGTCCAAGCTGACCGCCACCAATAATCCCAATCGTGGCAGGTGAGGTAACCACATCAATCATTAAGTGTGGCCTCACTTTCTTCAGCCCGTTGTGTTTGGGCCTGACGGAAAGCCGCCAGCCGCTGAGCTAATTCAGGACTTTGCAAAGCGAGGATTGATGCCGCGTACAAAGCAGCGTTCACAGCGCCGGCATCACCTATTGCCATCGTTCCAACTGGCACACCTCCTGGCATTTGCACAATCGACAACAAGCTGTCAACGCCATTTAATGTTCGTGTTTTGATTGGAACACCAATGACCGGTAGCAGCGTGTTAGCCGCTAACATTCCCGGTAAATGGGCAGCACCACCTGCACCCGCAATAATCACGCCAAAACCTTGATTAGCAGCATGTTTGCCAAATGCCGCCAGCTGGTCCGGCATCCGATGAGCTGATATCACGTGCTTTTCATAAGGAATATCAAGCGCCTCTAACTGTGTGGCAACTTGTCGCATGGTCGGCCAATCTGAACTTGATCCCATGACCACGGCTACTTTTTGCATCTCGTCCCCTGCTTTCTTTAAGATGTTTTGAGAATAGCACGTTAAGCAGCAACATTCAACACTAAAATAGAACTATAAAGCATATTATTCGTTTTAATGTTCGTATTTTGCTCAAACCCGGTCGAGAACTCCAGCTTTTTAAAGCAAAAAAATAGCCTTAGAGACAATCTCATCTCTAAAGCTAACTTATTTTGAGAGCACACTTATCCCTCGACAGCGCCTTAACAAACTAATTGTTTTAGGCTGCTTTAGTGGAAAGTGATTTACCATCCTTTGCTATAAACAGTTGTGGCGCCACCGTGAGTAAAATACCAACAACCACGATTGCCAAAACGGTGCTGAACAAAGCCGATCCACCGTTGACGATCAGTGAATAAATCCACACATTCATGCCTTTTGGCGCGTAACTGCCCCAAAAAACAACTCCGGCGATGAAATGAATGAAGTACTTAGCAAAAGTTCCGACAATAATGCCAGCAAAAGCATAGCCGCTAGCTTTTACCTTCTCACCGCCGCGGACAGCCTTTTGAAATGATGCAAAAGTCAAGCCCATCAAGCCAACCAGCGTAAAGGCAATTGGATATTCCAAAAAGCCTTGAACCGGATTCAAAACACTGCCACCACTAAGGCCGCGGAGGATCAAATCAAGAATCCCCCATACAAACCCGGCCCACGCTGCAGGAATTGCCCCACGCCGCATCGCCAAAACCGCGATCGGAATCAACCCATAGTTCAATTCAATCGCCGAAACACCGGTTGTATGCGGAATATAAGTCAACGCCATTGCAAACGCCGCAATAATCGCTGTTTCCAAAATCACAACCAGACGCTTATGTTGTTGCATAAAAAAAGCCTCCCAGTGAATCCCCACTCACAAAGAAGGTCGTTTCCGACATTCACAAATCCCTACGCTCGCACTAACGAACAGGTTCGAAGGGTCCGGGTCTCCCCGCTCTCAGCCAATGGCTCCCCTTTGTGAAGGTTCATCTAATTAATTGATACATTGTCATCGTACCAGACTTTATAAAAAGCGCAAACATTTTGTCCAGAACAGAGCGTGAGCCAGCCCGGTTAGAAACCGGAGCATAAGTGGCCTTGAGCGTGATGACCGGGTTTTGGTCATTGCGCTCAAGGTCCTTATGTGCAGGTTTCTGGGCTGGCGATCGCGTTTATGAGCGTGAGCCGGCGCGTTCAGAAGTCGGAGTGTAAGTGGCCTTAGCCGTGATGGCCGGGTTTTGGCCATTGCGGCTGAGGTCCTTACACGCAGACTTCTGCGCCGGCGAACGCGTTTATGAGCGTGAACCGACGCGCTTAGAAAC
>NZ_JBVAYD010000013.1:0-69774 GCF_055413445.1 Lacticaseibacillus sp. 22
ATAGTGAATCGTCAATGACGAAGGCTTGATCACGGCCGCTCACGACAAATTGATGGAGGTATTGAATCAGACGAACCGCTACCAGTAGAACCATCCGCTGCCAATTGATTCGAGCATCATTCAAGCAATTACGCCTTGTCCGTTTTGAAAAGTTGGGATCAGCTTCAGCTCGATGCAGTGAGTAACGTCGAAAGACGGACCGACTTAAAGGGCTTACACTCTTTAGAATTGATATTTAGAGTATCGCCAATGCTTATAATTATCCCGCCCTTGATGAAGCTTTTTTTGGTTATGCTTAATCTGACGCAATACCTGACGAAGAATGACAATTCGATACTTAGGTTGTCCAACTTCAAATATCTGCTGAGCTCGCGAAGCATACGCTAACATTGAGGCTCTTGGATTTTTTACCTCAGCACTTAAATATCGGATCGTCACCCCTTTGTGAATAGCGCGCAGTGTCTCATATTTCATTTCTCTAATCTGCTGAAGTCGGTGAAGAGTCTGTACCGTCTGATATATGTTTGGAACCACAGGTCTTTTTTTACTTTTTTCGGAACGTGTATTATATTTAAAGGCCATTTGATTTTGAATGATATCTGAATCGCTAAATCCATTCTTTACCTGATCATACAATCGACCAAGAGTGACATACTTGCCGACCTTTCGTCTTCCTCGATAGATAAATTTGTAAATGCTCTTTGACCGCATCGAAACAGAAATACCATCAAAAACGAATCCAAGATAGTCAATTCTCCCTGAGCGTTGTTTACCTGTTTCCTGAATAGGGTATAACATCACGGAATGGTTGTCTTGATCATATGAATACAGTTTTGTTTTTGTCGACTCAATTTTTAATCCCAGTTCAGTTTTGCTTCGCTGAATAACTCCCATCGCAAAAGTTTTGACGGACTCCTCACTAAACTGTTTTTGAGGTAAAACGATAATAAAGTCATCAGAATATCGGCGATAGAGTCCTCCCTCTTTCTCACACAATTTTGCTAACCACTCGTCAAAGTCAATCATGTATACATTGGCTAATACTGCACTAACAGCAGTACCTTGTGGAATGCCCACACGGTTTTTCCCAGAAAGACGAATTTTCTTGTCCTGAATTAGTTTGCCGAGTTCTTGTAAATTTTTTACATATGCGCGGGCATTGGACTGATCCGAATGATGCGTCCGGTAGGCAACTTTGATATGCGCCGTTTGCAGCTGTTTTTCTAAAGTCTTTCGACTGATCGATTGGCATTGTGTGATTGCTCGAAACATCTTTTTCCAGTCCTTGGGCAGATTTCCACTAAAAACTTTTTGTAAATTGGTTCCGAGGTATCGATGAGATAGAGTGTCGAAAAAATGATGGAAATCACCCTTAATAACCCATGATTTCGACAATGCAGTTATGCGGTCAAAGACTTCTTTTGCAGTGGTAATGTTTGAAAGATGGACTCCAGGATGTCGTTCGCGATACGCGACAGCAACATCGTTAATGTGATGACTTAAAGCATAGTCAGAGTATAGCCGATTCAATGCTTGGCCATAAAAGCGATACATCAAAGCATCATGATGGGAAGGTAGCATAATTCTTCGCGCTTTAGCCTGAACTGACTTTTGTCGAGCGTGATAGATCCGAAATCGAATTTCAAAAGAAATAAACGGTAAGTAACGGTGATGGACAATATCACCACTTACAATATCCGAAACTAACTGTTTCCTTTCACTCTCTGTAACTGGAAAGTCAAAATGCAAGTAATCTTTACCATTGATTCTTTCAAGCGCACGTAAACCAACCTGTGTCACTAAATCCAAGAAATTTCCTCCGCCAATTTTGCAATATCAATGACTTTAAAGCTAAAAATGAAATCAGGCGAAACCTAAACGACTGTATTTGTCGAAAGTCTCGCCTGTCTATCTTATCTCCGCAGGGATACACTGCTTCGAAAATAACATCTATCATTGTCTGACAGATGAATACAATTAACATTACAATTATAGTGGTTAACATTATAGTTGTGTCGTTAGTCAGCCATAAGGAGAACAGCCAAATGAATAAATACATCGTGTCTGCACTTGCTAACAGCATTATCGAGCAAATATGCTTGACATTACCAGCGGCTGGCATTGCGAAAGTCTCACCCGCGACCAACGTCGAATAGTATCATATCGGGATCGGTAATTTTAGTCTACCATATTTTGCATCCTGAATAAAGTTGTGCCTAACCTAACACCAGACGGCATTGTGCCTAACACCAAAAGTCCCGTCTTCTCGGGACTTTCTCCGGACATTCAACTTTCACTCTTTAGTTATCGCACATAAAAACCTCCAGTCGCGTGCATTTGCACAAAACTGGCGGCTTTTTTGATGAGACTTGATTGAATACGTTAAAAACAAGAGGAAGAATTTAAAATTGCCATTTTGAAATCAAAAATATAAGAAAAGATGTTGGATTAAATAAATTCATGATCAGTCGTTTACGCATGGTTATCACTTATTGTCCCTATGAATCAACGTGTTCACGATCTTGTGGAGTGCCCGGATAACTTCCGGATCTTTAATCAAAGCGATTGAAGAAGCCAGTTCGGTTGTTTCATCTCCGTCTTCTGGAAAAGTGAAGAATTCTTGATAACTGACGTCTAATCCGGAAACGATGCGTTCTAGTGTGCTCATTCTGATGTCGCCGCGGCTTCCGCGTTCGATTCTGGCTAGCATGGAAACGTCCATGTTGGCTTTTTCGGCTAGTTGTTCCTGGGTCATGGATTTGCTGAGTCTTAATTCGTGGATTCTTTTGGCGACCTTTTCCTGTAACCGCATCCCTTAACCCCCTATCTGCCTTGGTCATAACATCAACGCTACCTGACTCCGGATTGAAGGATTAGGGCTAAATAACACATATTTTTAAAAAAAGTGGACTTATTAGACCATAAAGCTTTATAATATTATTTGTGGTTGACAGATGATGTGAGGAGCAATTGCCATGGTAAACCTTGTTATTCGCTGGAATCGTCGGACGGATAAGGTTTGCGCCACTGTTGGGGTGGTAGTGTATATACTTTCAATCATGTTGCCAGCTGCAAGTCGTAGGCAGATCAAGCCGGCTTTTTTGAACGCATCATGAAAAGCATATGGGGATGTTCTTTTTTCGACAAGATGCTTACAAAACATAACAGTCTGTGTGGCGACAATTTTCGTGTGGGGCGAAGATTATCGCTGCCGTTCGTATATCATTAGTTTATTTTAATGGCTTGCAGGATCTGTCTTTTCCTAGTAAGTTGTGCCTTGAATATCCTGTCTATGGCGGGATATTCTTTTAGTTTACGCTGGTTTTGATCATTGTGAATTTGTAAATTGATTCTGTAAAAAAGATTTGGTAACTTTTACAAAAATTGTTGAATAGTTTGTATAAAGAAATCGAAAATAGAAGTATAATAACATTTGTATTTAATATTAAAGGATTTGGAGGAGTACAAATGGGAACAACGAAGCGGCGAAAATTTTGGACAGCGCTTACAAACAACGAACATAAGGTGACATTGGTTCATAGTAAGCATCATGGCTGGTTGGCAATTGGATTAACGTTTTTTGCAATGGGGACTGCAGGAATCGCCTTGTCAAGTCAGGGCCAAGTGGTGCATGCAAGTGACCAACAGCCTGCAACACAGCAAACAGCGACCAATCAGGGCCGAGTTTGGAAAGTTCGTCCAGTAAGCCAAATCGAAGCACAGATTAAAGCTTCCGGGACGGGCTCGACGAATTACAACATTCAATGGGGTGACACGCTTTCAACGATCAGTGAAGCGCTGAATCACACCGGCTTCACAACATCAGTAGCGCGACTGGCAGCCATTAATCGGATTGCCAACGTGGACTTGATTTATGCCGGCGCCAAGTTATCCCTGCAAGGTAGTGGTGACAATGCGACAGTAACGACGCAAGACGTCTCGGGAAATAATCAAACATTTAATTTAAATCCAGCAAAACCGGCTACCCTTACACCGGCGCAACAAGCTGAGGCTAAATATACTGTAGTTGGCGGATCAACTGGCGGCACTTCAACTGGTGGCGCGTCATCTGCTCCTGCTGTCACACCTAATCCTGGAAGTACCGATAAGGATGCCCTCCAAAAACAACTGGAAGCGATCCAAGCGGCGAAGGATAAAGCAGAAGCTGAAAAAGCAGCAGCCGAAAAAGCCCAACGTGAAGCAGAAGCTAAGTTGACCGCCTTGTTGAACAACGAAAATACGGAGACATTGGCGCAGTTGCAAGCCAAACGAACCGCGGCGCAAAGGGCAGTTGATGCAGCCAAAGCTAAAGTGACGGCCACGCAAGAAAAGCTTCAAGCCGCTCAAACAGCAGCACAGCAAGCACAAACAGCTGCTGACCAGACAAATGCGGCAGTGGCTGCAAAACAAGCCGCCGTTGATCAGAGCACAGCCCAAGTCAACAGCGTCACCACACAACTGAGCGATTTGCAGAATCAACTAAATACGCTGGCAGACCAAGTGAAGACCAACCCAGATTCACAATCAAAGGTTAATGAAACAAAAGCCCAGTTGGCAGTTGCACAACAAAAGCTGACAAGTTATGAAGGCCAGTTAGCCGATGCAACTACAGCTCTGACTCAAGCAAAGCAAACAGCTAGTCAAGCGGGACAAAAATTAACCGCAGCCACCCAAGCGGTTAATGCGGTTAAAAATGAGGCTACGACAGCCCGAAATGAATTTGACCAAGCTGAAACAACTTTGAAAGCTTTACCCGCATCCGTGACGAGTCAAAACAGCCAAGAAGCAGAAACCGTTAAAGCTCAGTTGGCTGATTTGAAGGTCAAAGTAAACCAATTAGATACAACGATTGATACGCTTAACGCTCAAATTGCAACGTGGCAAGATCGTTTGGCAACGGCACAAGATGATGCTGCAACAGCTCAAACAGACTTGGCCGCTGCTAAAACCAAGTCTGAAAAAGTCGACACAACCGACCATCAACAGACTGTAGAAGCTGCTCAAACATCAGTTGCTGACGCTAAGAAGACTTTGCCAACAATCTATGTGCCAAAGAACACTGACAAGAAAGTCACCATCAACAAAGACGAAAATGGCCAGACGCTCAACAACTTGGACGGGTACAAACTCATCACTGCCGGAACGCCTGTTAAGTCGGTTCAGACTTCTAGCAACGGTGACACAATCACGACTTATACAACGACCAATGTTTATCATAAGATTGCCTATCAGACAGTTAACAAAACGGTCAATGTGGATCAGTCCGGAAATGCGTTAACGAACACAGATGGCTATACTAAAGTTTCTGTATCGAGACAAGTTGCTGAATCAACCGATCCTAAGACTGGCGATGTCACGACGACGGTTACATTAACCACTGTTTGGAAGAAGACGGAAACGCCAACGCATACCACGGTCAACAAGACTGTGAACGTGGATCAGTCGGGCAAGGTTTTGACAAGTACAGATGGCTATACAGAAGTTTCACGTTCTAGCAAGTCGGAAGACACCAAGGATAACGCTGGCAACATTACCACAACGGTTACAACCACCATTATCTGGAAAAAGAATGAGACGCCAACGCACACCACCGTCAACAAGACCGTCAATGTGGACCAGTCAGGTAAGGTTCTGACAAGCACAGATGGCTATACAGAAGTTTCACGTTCCAGCAAGTCAGAAGACACCAAGGATAACGCTGGCAACATCACCACGACGGTTACGACTACAATTGTCTGGAAGAAGAACGAGACGCCAACCCACACCACCGTCAACAAGACTGTGAACGTGGATCAGTCGGGCAAGGTTTTGACAAGCACGGCTGGCTATACAGAAGTTTCTCGCTCCAGTAAGTCGGAAGATACCAAGGATAATGCTGGTAACATCACCACAACAGTTACGACCACGATTGTTTGGAAGAAGAACGAGGTCACAACGCCAGCCATTGTGAACAAGACCGTCAATGTGGACGAAGCAGGTAACGTTTTAACTAGTGTTGACAATTACTCGCTTGTTAACAGTTCAAAAACGTCTAAAGAAGACCCAAGCTCATCGACAACAACCTTCACCACGACCAACGTTTGGAAAAAGAATACCGATCCAAACGAAACAATCATCAATAAGTTTGTTAACGTTGATGATCAAGGCCACGAGCTAACTTCTACTGATGGGTATGATTACATTGGTGGAGGATCAGCTACAAGTTGGTTAACGACTAGTGATGGTCACAAGACAACAACAGTGACCTACACAAGCACGTATCACAAGCCACAAGCCAAAACCGTCACAAAAGAAGTTGACGTAGACGAAGGCGGCAATACCTTGACCGACAAGACCGGTTACGTCAAGATTTCGTCAACGCCAATTACAACAGTATCGAAGGATCCGAATACTTGGGATACAACGACGACGATCACGACGAAAAATGTTTGGCGCAATGTGGAAGCTGCAGGAACCATTATCGGCGCAATTAAGAGTGTCAACGATGCTACCACGCAGCTGATTCAAACGCAGATCGAAAAGAATGATCGGAAAGTTTCGATTGAACAAGCTGCACAGTACACGGACAAAGATCTAACCATGGCGGTCATCAAGAAGTTCAATGTGCTGATCAATGGTGAACAGAAGCGTACCGGTCATGTTCAAACTTCCTTAACTTCAGATCCGAAAGCTTATGAGATGGAAGCACCGCGCGCCGTTGAGGTTATGTTCAAGTTCAGTCACACGCGGCCAGTTAATGCACCAGCAAGTGGTACTGAAGCCGTCACCTATCAAAAAGGCGAGCCTTACATGAGCCGAAATACTGAGAACATTTCAATTTCCTCGCTTTGGAAGAAGGATGTCGATGGCAGTGCCGATAAGCTGAGCACTTTGATTGCGGAAGCGATGTTCAAACAATACATTGTGGATGAACGTCCAGAAAACAACCACGGTGAAACAGGCGGTCACTACCAAAACATCATTAACTCTGGCTACAAGAACATCGTCATCGGCGTTTACGTCGTTGATGAAGGTGATTTCTATGCCGCTTCAACTGCTGTTGCAACCGGGAATGATGGAACCTTCAATTAAGATGAACCACTGATCGAAACCGATCGCTAACCACGCTGGTGCTGTGAAGTTTAACATTTTACACGCGGGTCCGATTCCCGCGGTGGTTTTATAGACAGAACAAAGTCAACATGCACTTTGAAAACTGGCAAATACTAATAAGGCAAAAACTGTCAGAACCCTCAATGCTGATATGAAGGCTCTGACAGCTTTTTTGAGATATGCGTGAGTAAAGCCAAAGCAAGAATTGGGTTCCATGTAAGCAAGCAGGCTGCTTATTGGGCATAAATCGCCTTGAGCCCTGCAATATCGCCATCAGATAGTTGCGTAACCCCGCGCGTGACTGGATACATCACCGAATCAGTCGACTGGCTATGATCCAGTCCGAGCGCGTGGCCAAGTTCATGCATGGCCACGGCCGCATTAATGGATTGTGATGGGTAAGCTAGGTTGAGACTGGCGCGGGCATGGTTGATAACGGTAACCTGTGCGCCTAGCGTTTCCACGATAATGGTCGGCCCGCCTTCTCCAAGTTCGGTGGTACCAAGACTTGCTTGGCTCATGTCTTTTTGATAACTGGAAAAAGTGATCTGATTGTCGCTTCTTTTGCCTTGACCGGGGATGAGCTTAACAATACCGGTTGCGTTGTAAGCGCGCACGGCATTGGTGAAAACAGTGTGTTCTGCTTGCGGTAAATTGGCGTCAAAATGGTAATAGTAAGTACGCTTAAGGTGTCGGCCTTGGACAATATTCAAGGCCGGGGTGGCTCCTGCTGGCGTACTTGCCGAGCGTGAAGTTGCCTGGCTAGTGGTGCTTGAGGCAAGACTGGTGGAGGAGGTTTGACTGGCCGAGTCCGCAGATGAATTGCCGTGCAGCCAGTTACCAACAGTGTGCGTTGTTGTAGCCCATGCCTGGGCGATGCCGGCCTTCACTGTTTCGCGAGTTGTGAACGGGAGTGGACTTTCGGTGCTATAAACCAGAAAAACGCCTGCCACAAGCAAGATCAGCCAAAATAAACGGTTGCGGTGTTTCATGCCCATTGGCCTCATTTCCAAAAAAGAATTTGCTGACTGCGTACGATTATTCTATGCTAACTTAGACGTGGTTGTCGTGCAGCTTTAGACTGATATTTTAACGGTTTTGTAGGGAATCGTCATCCGGTAGTGTCACAAGTGAACGATCTCACCGGAGAAACCTGTTAGCGAGCCATCAGTTGAAAAAGTGGAGGGGATCAAATGGATTCTTTATCAAGCGTGCTCCTTGCTTATAACCTTGGTCGCGTCACAAAAACGATTCCAATGACAAATGGTAAAAGCAGCATGGCATGGCGAGTTGAGACAATATCGGGACCGGTTTTGGTCAAAACAGTTCCCAGTACGGAACAGGATTTGCTTGAATTTGCGCTAACACAAGCTATTCAAGACGTTGATAGCCACTTGACGCCAGCAATTTTGTTAACACAAGCTCAGCAACCATTTATCAGTGTGAACAAGAAAATTTATCAAGTTCAGCGATTCTGGGAACACCATCCCTCTGCACCTACATTAGCGGCAGCACTAAGTTGTTATCTAAAAATTCGGAAAGGTTTAGATCAGTTTGAATATGATTGGCAACCACAAGATCCGCAGCCATTGCAGCAACTGTGGCAAAAGCAGCATGCCAAGTTGCAGCAAACTCAGCCGGCAATTTATGCACATTTGGTTTCTCAGATAGAATCGATGCTCTTGCTCGACCAAGCTCAGGAAGCATGGGTGCATGGCGACTTAGGACGGTGGAACTTGCTCACAATGACGAATAAGCAAGTTGGTATCATCGACTTTGGACAAGCTCGTCGCGGTCCGCGTTTTTTGGACTTAGCGGCCCTTTATCATGGTTTTATGCCGAGGCAGGGAGTCGCACTATCTGTCTATACTGAGCGTTTTTGCCATTTAGCTGGTATTAGTGAAGCTGATCGGCCACTCTTTTTAGCAACAGTTCGCTTGTGGTTGGTAAAAGGATTATTGGTAGGAGTTGAAAAAGAACCGACTGCTGTCCAGGAGTTGTGGAGTAAAATTCGGTTAATCACTGGGATTGAGGAAACTGGTGAAGGTTGTTAGTCGTCTTGATGTGACTTTACTTTACTTTTCATGTGCAAAACCATCAATGATATTGTAAAGTAGTTGTTAATATTAATTGATTGGGTACGCTTTTATTAAAGGCCTAAGGAAAAGGACATTGACGACGATGAGTAAAACCTACACGATAGATGGAAAGCAATATCTTTATATAAATATCGCGCAGGACTTGAGCGCCCAAAAGTTAGGTAAAATTGTGATTCTGCAAGATATTGCTAGTAACAACTATTGTTCAATTCCTCAAAGTGAACTTGAAATACGCTCGGGGAATAATTTGGCTGCTCATGTAGCGCTTTATCGTGCGCGAATTGTTGGCCGCACCGATGTTTACGCACATCGCTATTTTAATAAAAAAGCACAGAAAGATATTTATTCGCCTTTTCCGGTTTTTAAAGATAGACGACCAGTTAAAGGTACTTATGCACCGTTGACCGATCAAGATCTTATTGATCATCTTGAGGGACAAGAATTTTTGGGGTTTTACCCAATGCTGAAAGACGATACGACTAAGCAACTTATCTTGGACTTTGATGGTCATCATGAAGGCCAGCACTGGCAAGCGGTGACGATGACGGTCAAAAAATTGTGTAGGAAATATAATATTCCTTGTTTGGTGGAATTATCGCAGTCTGGAAAAGGAGCTCATATTTGGTTCTTTTTCGCTCAACCCGTTGCAGCAGGATTGGCGAGAAGGCTTGGAGACGCGATTTTAAAAGCGGCAAGTGCGGTTAACACCAACATTTCGTTTTCCGCATTTGATCGAATGTTTCCTAGTCAAAGTGTGTTGGGAAATGGTCAAATCGGCAACCTGATTGCTGGGCCATTGCAAGGGGAACGCCGCTTGCACGGTTTTGCTAGCTTTGTCGATGACGCGTTTAAACCGTTAGCGGATCAGTGGCAGGCGTTGGAACGAGTCGGTTTAATTGATGCAGCAACGATTGATCAATTGCTTAACGAGTTAGCGAATCGGTCTGTATTTCGACTGTATAACGATGATCAGGACAGTGAGCTAGATCTACTAAAACAACCTCTTGTTATTGACCAAAAGCTGACCATTATTCACGCCAACGCTTTATATATTGACAAAACAAGCTTGACTGACCAGCAGATTATGAGTCTCAAATATCTTGCGTCTTTTCACAATCCCAAATTCTATGAACGTGAAGCCCAGCGTCAGTCGACTTTTGGCGTTCCAAGAATTATCAGCCTGTTTGAAGAAAATCATCAATATCTTCTGCTTCCGCGTGGGTTAGCGGATAGGTTGCGTGGTTTGATTCCAAATATCCAGTGGCAAGACGAGACGATTAAAGGATTACCCATAAAGGCTACATTTAAGGGGCAACTTCGCCCTGATCAACTACCCGCATTTACCGCATTGGGAAAAGTTTCCACCGGCATTTTGCAAGCGCGTCCAGGTTTTGGCAAGACGGTGATAGCGGCAGCCTTAATTGCCAAGCATCAGGTTAGCACTTTGATATTAGTTAAAAACAAGGCGCTTGCAGAACAATGGGTTACTCGACTGAATCAGTTTCTCGAGGTTGAAACAGCGCCAATTTTGACTGAGTTAACCCGAACTGGTCGAAAACGGCATAAGCGCAGTATCGGCACGTTTTTTGGCAATAAGAAAAATCGCAGTGGTGTGATTGATGTTGCAACCATTCAGTCTTTGACGGGAGATATTCAAGTTCAAAATATCTTGAAGGACTATGGCATGGTGATTTCAGATGAAGTTCATCATGACGCGGCTTACACTTACGATCAAGTGATTAAGCGGATCAGGTCGCAATACTTATACGGATTATCTGCCACCCCGTACCGACGCGATGGACAAGATCCCATCTTAATCATGCGCTATGGACCAATTCGTTACCAAACGGATGCCATTGATAGCCAGTTCGCGCTTAAAGTAAAGCGAAATGTCATTCCCCGCTACACGAGCTTGGGTATGCTGTCTTTGGAAATGGCAAATAACAGCCTGACGCAAAATCGTGAAGCAATGTTAAATGATGAGCAGCGTAACCGAGCATTAGTTCGAGATGTCCAAGCCAATTTAGCAGAAGGTCGGCATGTTCTTTTATTGACCGATTTGCGTGCGCATGTTGAACAGTTGGCAGAGGCGTTACCGGAGCAAGGCGTCTACAAACTTTATGGTGGCCAAAAATCAAAGGAAAATGATCAGATCGTAGCAAAAGTTTCGCAAACACAGGCGGCTTATGCATTGATTGCGACAGGAAAGTATGCCGGTGAAGGGTTAGACATAAGTGGTATCGATACCATCATTTTAGCCATGCCATATTCGTGGAAAGGCATTGCGGTTCAATTTCTTGGCCGAATGCAGCGGTCGTTGAGCACCAAACCGGAATTACGAGTTTACGATTATATTGATCCGTCAATCCCGATGCTTGCTCGCATGTATCATAAGCGTCTTAAAGAATACAAACGCCTTGATTACAAGATAACCGAAGATCAGTTTTCCAAGCAGTCAGGATTGCGCGTTTATAATGGTGATTATCAAAAAGACCTGCGCCGAAATTTAATCGCGGTTAATAAGATAACCATTATAGCAAACCAACTCTCCAGATTTATGGAAAATATGATGACGATTGTCCAAGCCAATCATGGACAGATTCAGGTCATTTTGAATCAGGATCAATATAAAGAAGTCGAGCTGAAACGATTAAATGACGTGTCTTATACGTTTTACAATGGCAACTTACCTAACTGCTTAGTTTTAGGAGAAGAACAACTTTGGTTTTCTTCTGACAACGGTTTTCAACGTAATAGCGGCATGACGATTCAATTCAATCAGCCTGCCTTTGTTAAACAATTTCAAACAATGATGACTCAAAGCACTCGGGGACTGGATCTTTAAATGCAAGTAAACCGGTAAGTGATGTACGAGCAGTTGTCGTTGTTTCAAATTTAATGGCAAATTTCCTCGCGCACAATTGATTTCCCCTACAAAAAGTGGCAAACTAAAAGTAAGTAACAGGAAAGGTGACGGTATGATGGCAACGATCAAGTTATCGCAGTCGTTTGTTGATTTGATGAAGAAGAAGCATTTTGACCAGAAGATTCTGTTGTTGATTGCTGATGATGGCGGCGGGCGGTATTCCTTACAAGGCGGGGCCTGCAGTATCGGCACAAAGTTTTCGTTAATTGTCCTTGATGAACCGGATCCGGATTATCAAGTGAAGTTGGAAAATGATGCCGGGTTGCAGCTTTACACGTCCGACTATGACATGATTTTCTTTGCAAACGGCTTGGCGATGGACTTTAAGCAAGGTGCGATCAGTATCAAAGATGACGCTCATGCTTATTTGGACGGAAGCGTTCGAATTGCTAAGGGTTCAGATGTGCTGGCAGCGTTTAAGAAGGGCATTATGATGAGTGGCGCTACTTGCTAGTTATTCGCGGCAGTATTAGAAAATAAGTAAATTAGACGACACTGGCGATGGTAATTTCGTTGTCAGTGTCGTTTTTGTCTAACCGCAGTGAGCTAGTCAATAACGTTAAAAGGCACGCACAGCATGTGAATGTTTGTAAACTCACCGTAGATTTTTTTGAAATGACAAACCTTCTTCGTTGCCTTTTGACCAAATAATTGGTACTATTGCATCATAAAATAACAAGTCGAACGGAGGCTTTTTCCAATGCGGATCAAAGACCGATTTACCCCATCAAAACTTAATGTCGGGGCTGCGCTTGGTGCAGGGTTCTTTGATGCGCTTCGCAGGTAGACTTTCGGTCGGTCATAAAATTGGATTAACGTTAGGCGGCTGAGAGGTCGTCTTTTTGTTTGCCATTGTGCAGCCCTAAGTAGTCGTTACGATTGGTTCGGCCAGTCGGAGGAAACGAGGGGATATGCTATGCAGACAATCATGCAAATCGGCGCCTTGAAGAAACGGTGGTTATTGGGATTATTCATTTTACGGGTTGCCATTGATGGGTTCAATGTGGCGATTTCGATGTTGATTCAGCTGGGATTGACCGCTGCATTAACAGGTCGCACAGGGATGCTGGTAGGTGTTTTTGCTGGCATGCTCGGGGCAACAGTGGTCTACACCGGACTCTACTGGCTGTCAGGCGTTGTCATGGAACGGTTAAAACGACGCTTGAGTGTGGCAGTCGCCCGGGCGTTGATGGCAAGTTTCTTGTCGGGGGATGCGCAGGATGCACCGGATGCAGGTGTGGCAACGAATTTATTGATCTCGGATACGCAGAATGTGATGCAATTTTTGGACAGTGGTGTGCTGCCGTTGGTTGATTTTGGCATGACAGTTAGTTTAGGACTGGTGTATGTCGCGACGCAATCTTGGCAGTTGGCTGTGGCTTTTATTGTATTTGGGCTTTTGTTTGCCTTGGTGTCACGCCATTTATTTCGCCGTCAAAATCAGGCACAAACCAGTTTAATTGCGGTGGATGATCGGCATAAGGGATTTTTCAATAACTTTTTGGCAAACTTTGAACCGGTTCGTAATCTGAATGTCTTTGGTTATATTCGGCAGCGGCACCAGGCCATTTTTCAGGAAGCACAACCGGCTATTCAGCAACTGGCAGGCGCAACCGGGGCGCTGGCAGGTATTTTTAATGGCGGCATTTATTTGGCGGAGGTGCTGACACTAGCGCTGGGGTTTGGCTTGCTTCCACTGACGCATCAATCTGTTGCCGGTGTTTTGGGAGCCTGGAATGCCGGGGTGGGGTCCATTCTGTGGCCGTTTTTAGGATTGGCACCAACCATTGGCTATCTCGCGCAACAACGGACCTCACTGAACCGGATTTTGCCGCGCTTGCAGGGATCGTCAAAAGTTCAAATCGCGCCTTCCGAGGTCAATTCGGCACAACTGTTGACTATCGTAGGCGATCAGGTTGCTTTTCATTATCCGCATAGTGAGCGCCAATTATTACGCGGATTGAATTTTGAGATCCATAATCGCGGGATCACTTTTATCGTTGGGGCAAACGGTGCTGGCAAAACAACGCTGATGAAATTGATCCTCGGCGATTTGACGCCAACATCTGGTCAGATTAGGCTTCAGGGATCCGTAGATAAAGTCACCCCGGCTGAATTAATGGCTTTTGTGCCGCAACGCAGCGTGATGTTTACCGCTTCGGTGACAGCCAATTTGCTTTTGGACATGGAGGCTTCTTCACCTCAGATAAGACCGTTACTGGAAAAACTCGGGTTGGGAAAATATGCTGAGGACCTCAATCAGATTCTTCAACCTGCACAGTTATCGCCGGGTGAACAGCGGCGATTCGGCATTGCCCGCGCCTTGCTTTCAAATCGTCCGTGGCTAGTCTTGGATGAGCCGTTTTCAGATATTGATGCTGCCAACCAGATGGCAGTGATGCAAGTGTTGCGACAGGCTGCCCACACTCACGGCATTTTGATGATCACGCATACGTTTGATTTTGTCACTTCTGCTGATCAAATCATTAAGGTGGGTGAATAAGATGACTGAATTAAAACAGTTTTGGCATCTTTTTAGTACGCGGATTGTGCCAGTGCTATGGATTATTGCCATGATTTGTGCCGCAATTGAGTTTGGGTTAGCGCGGTTGATTCAACGGTTGACCCAGCGAGGTGCACTTACCATGCCGTTGATGATGATGGCTGTTGTAGCAGCAGGGGTGATTGGCGGTGGTCGCTGGCTCATCGCACGCTGGCAAACGCAGGCACATTATCAACTCACCCAAACGCTGCAATCACGCTTAATGGCAGCACTAATGAACGGACCAGTTGCAGTTGATCTTGCAGCTCGAAATGAACGGGTCAATAGTTTGACAACCGAAGCGCCACTAGCAGCACCTTTGTTTATCAAATCGGTAACGGCTATTTTAGTCGGATTATTTTCATTTCTCGCTGCCAGTCTATTTGGCTGGTTAAGCTCCTGGCCGTTGATGCTTATCATTATTGGGTTGTGCTTGACGGCTTTGCTGATTCCTAAAGTGATGGCCGGTCGGTTAACCCAGGCACAAGACACGCAACAATCTGAAAATGCGCGGATGCAAGCAGCACTGTTGGAAATTCTCGCCGGACGTATGCTTCTAAAAGATTATCAAAAAGAACAGTTTGGTTTGCAACTATTTAGCCGAACATACCAAAGCTTTGCCGATTCCCAATATCGCATGGGTTTGCAACAAACCGGTACGATTGTCATGGGGTTTGCACTGGGCTTATTCGTTGATATTGTGATTTTGGGCGTTGAATTACTGTTTGTCGGTTTCAAATTTATCTCCATCGGGCAATTTGCTGCTTTTGCAATGCTGACGCCCAGTTTTACCTGGTTGTTTTACAGTATGCCAGGCCAGTACGCGCAGTTATCACGGAATCTAGTTGCAGCTAAAAGAATCTTCGGGTTAATTGTGCCGGTACAAGCAGCGTCGAGAAATATTGCTGCTGAAAGCCAAGAAGCGCCCTCAGCTCACCAGCCAAAAAACTCGGTACAACAGTTGCTTCTCAAACACATCACTTACACGTATCCAGATGCATCTCGGCCGGTTTTGGCGCAATTGAACCTAAAGCTAAATGTGGCGGCACATGAAAAGATTCTGATCACAGGGCCAAGCGGTGGCGGTAAATCAACTTTGATTCGAATTATCTTGGGGCTTTTATCACCGCAAGCGGGCAGCGTTCAAGTAGAGCCGGACACTCTTGAAACATCACACCAACTTGCGCGCATCATCGGCTTTGTACCCCAAGTGGTGGCTTTGTTTGATGATACGTTGCGGCAAAACATCGCGCTTGGCCGCAATGTAAGCCAGACGGCACTATCGGAAGTGTTAGTCCAGACTGATTTACAGACATTTGTCCAGCGATTGCCAGAAGGACTCGCCACGCCGCTTCATGGCCAGACAAGAGCCAATGTTTCGGCCGGTGAATTACAAAAGATTGGTTTGGCACGGGCACTTTTGGCACAACGGAATATTTTGGTATTAGACGAGCCCTTCGCAAATTTAGATGCCGCAGCTGCAAAAAGCCTCAGTCAGCGATTGCGTCAACTACCAGTCGCATTGATTGTTATTTCACACCGTCAAGATGTTGAACAATTTTGGGATCGCGCGCTGCGGTTAGAACATGGACGGTTGAATGAAGCCAAGTTTTGAATAAAAGTAATTGGCAAGCGCTCTCATTTTCCGTATAGTGAAGATACCAAGAAAGGAGATAAAGAATGTTTAACTGGTTGATTTTGGGACATATCGTATTTGGCCTCATTGCATTTGTTGGTTCGTTGCTGTTGGCGCTTGGTTTCCGTACCTCCTTTGCCAGCCTGACAGCGATGCAGCAATGGGGGATTGGCCTTTCGATCGGCGGCCTGTTTGCGACCATGGCGTTTGTGATGTTCACGGCAGCTAATGTCATCCCTGCGCTTTTATTTATCGGCGCGGGCATCGCGTTATTGTGGACGTTAATCCACCGTCGTACCGAGGCATAAAACCGCGAGCACATGAAGATGAAAAAGTCGACTGAGTGTTTTACTGAGTCGATTTTTTTAATGGAAAAATTGCCGTAGCACGAAGAAAGTGGTCCACTTGTTTAAATTCATGAGAAAAATAAATACCTATATTTAATTTAAAACAGTTTCAAATAAACGCAAACTCATTTTGTTCAAAAACGGGCCTATCGTTCATTTGTAGTACAAGGTGGCCAGTTTTAGAGCTTCAAAGTCTTTTTTCAGTACAATCTGTGGTTGATTTATTAATTTTGCAATTAAAAGGCCGTTTTTTTAAAGAAGATTAAAAGCCACTGAGCGCTAGGTAGGACTGATATAGCAGTTTATGTCGCCGTTATTTAGGCGGGCTGGTGAGGATCTTTTTAAAAATTAACCGTTGACGAACTATTTTTTTAAACGTATGCTAACTTTAATTTCTTCGAAGGGAGTTAACATGATGACCCAATTTATTCAAGCCATTTCCATGTGCATGTGCAGCTGCTATGAACGACATAGTGGTTCTATTTACATGGCTGGAGATTAGCTTGGGTGACGGAAATCACGTGACTTGAACGAAGAACGAAACTGGCGGTGTATCTAGAATCCTAGATGCACCGCCAGTTTTTATTTTATAACGCGGTTAATGGCGGAGGAATGAGAAGGTAAGCAATTTAACCACAATGGCCAATTTAGGGCCCAGCCATCATGGTTAAGGTTGGTGACACTTCGAGCTCTGCTCGCGCGCTGATTTACGCTCCATAACGCGTTCACCGGCGCAGAAGTCTGCGTGTAAGGACCTTGGTCGCAATGGCCAAAGTGCGGCCATCACGCCCAAGGTCGCTTACACTCCGACTTCTACCCGCGCTGACTCACGCTCCATAACGCGTTCACCGGCGCAGAAGTCTGCGTGTAAGGACCTCAGCCGCAATGGCCAAAGTGCGGCCATCACGTCTGAGGCCGCTTACACTCCGACTTCTACCCGCGCCGGTTCACGCTCACTTTATTTTAGGAGATGGCTTTTATGAAGAAGCATCATTTGTTAACAGCACTTATCACAGGCGCTGCGCTTGCGACGTTGTTGGTCGGTTGTGGCGGTCAAAGTAGTTCGGCGTCTGGAAATGCGCAGACGCTTAACTTAACTGAATCGGATGATCCGACAACATTAGATGTCAACGATATGCGCAATTCTAATGAGAACGATATTTTATCCGAAGTACAGGAAGGTTTGACGGCGATTCAATCGACAAATGGTAAGGATAAAGTCGTTTTGACCGGAGCCAAATCTTATACCAAGTCGGCTGATGGCCTTACTTATACTTTTAAGTTGCGGGATGCAAAGTGGTCAGATGGTAAAGCCGTGACCGCTCAGCAGTATGTGGATTCCTTCCGGCGGTTGCTGAAGAAAGAAAACGCCTTTTCACAGGCCACTAATGCCTATTTCATCAAGGGTGCGGAAGCTTATAACACGGGAAAAGGCAGTGCTGAAGACGTTGGTGTCAAAGCAATTAATAAGAACACCCTCCAAATTCAACTTGCTTATGCTTACCCGTCACTCTTGTCAGATCTCTCCTCGGTTGTGTATTATCCGGTTCGCCTCGACAAGATTAATCAAGTCGGTAATAAGAAGTGGAAAACTGACGTGAAGGATCAAGTCTTTAACGGGCCATTTAAACTAACAGCGTGGAAAAAGAATGACAAGATCACGCTGAAAAAGAATCCATCGTACTGGAATGCCAAGAAGGTTAAGCTCCAGAAAGTTACTTACACAACGACGGACAAGCCATCGACCGTGCTGTCATTAATGCAAAGCGGACAGTTAGATGCTTTGTCAGCCTCAGGGAAACAAATTGCCGATTTTAATAAACTTGCAAAGAGTAATAAATTGGTTTCACGCACGCAAAATGGTCCCGGTACCACAGTTTTGATTATGAATCAGCATAATGGCGGGACGCAGGGATTGTTCAAGAATACGAAGGTTCGGGAAGCATTTTCATTGTCCATTAACCGCGATGATTACAATAAAGCGGTCAGTGATGGCCAGGACAAATTGACCTACACAATGGCACCGCCAACGCTGAATGTCGGGTCGACCAATTACGGCAAATATGTCGGCAATCCATTGAAAGAAGCCCAGGCTCAATACAACACAAAAGCTAAGCGGCAGGCATTGTTGAAGGAAGGTCTAAAAGAGTTAGGCAAGTCGACCGACCTTAGCAAGTTGAACTTTGTTTATTTAACGGTTGGCAGTGATGATACTGGTACTTGGTTGAAGCAGGCGATTAAGCAGCAACTTGGTGTCAAAGTAACGATTAAAACGGCCCCAGATGATGCCAGCTTCATCCAAATACGTAACAACAATCAATACGATTTAATGAATAATGGCTGGTCGGCTTCAGCAGATCCTAACTCTTACCTGAGTCTGTGGAATTCAAACAATGGCTTCCAGAAGTTCTTTGGTGGTTATAGCAGCAAGACGTTTGATGATCTGGATAATAAACTGAATGGCAACTTGCCCACCAAAGAACGATTGGCTTTGTACAAACAGCTGGAAACCCAGTTAGTTGCCAAAGACTTCGGGGTCGTACCGTTAACCAACCCACAATCAAAGGTTTACATCAATAAGTCGGTTAAAAATCTGCAAACAACGGTATTTGGCGGAACCTTTAACTACACTTATGCTTCGAAAAAGTAATCAACCGAGAACGTGAGTCATGCGTTTGGTTGATGTAGGTACGGATTGATGGGAGATGGCAGAAAATGACAAACCATGATTTGAAAAACAGGTGGTTACACTTATGATCAAATTGATCATTCGGCGTTTCATTGAATTGCTGATATCGACCTTTTTAATTGCAACTGCGACGTTCTTCTTGATATCTGCAGTTCCAGGCGATGCGTTGAGTGCGCAGACTGATAAGTTACCAGAAGCCACGCGGGAGCAAGTCTATAAAAACACTGGTCTAGATAAGCCGGTTCTGGAACGTTATGCCATTACGATGAATAACATGGTGCATGGGCAATTTGGCGAGTCGATTAGTGACCCGTCTGTGACCATGAGCAGTTTGATTCGTGATCGGCTGCCAGCATCGGCCCGGTTAGGTATTCAGCAGATGCTGCTAGGCATTCCGCTGGGCTTGTTGCTTGGCATTTTGGCGGCGGTTTATAAAAACACCTGGATTGATCGTGTCATTACGATTTTGGCACTGTTCTTAATGTCAATTCCCAGTCTGGTGTTGGGCCTGCTCTTGCAAAGTTATTTTGGCGGCAAACTTGGCTGGTTTCCGATTATTGGCTGGCCAAGCGGTGATCAGACTTGGTGGGGTGGCTGGATTTATACGGTCCTGCCAACCATTGCTGGTGGCATTGGCTACATTGCGGGTTATGCGCGTTTATTGAAAAATTCAATGGTCGATGTTGGCTCAAGTGAGTATGTCATGACGGCACGCGCGAAAGGATTGTCAGAGCCGCAAATTGTCTTACACCATATCGTGCGAAATGCCTCTATTCCAATTATTACGTCATTGCCGGTTACCTTGGCATTCGGTATTACCGGATCGGTGTTTATCGAAAGTATTTTCGTCATTCCCGGTGTCGGACAATATTTTGTCACGGCACTGAATAATCGGGATGTTCCGATTATCATGGGCGAAACGGTGCTGCTGGCGATCTTGTATATTGTCACGATGTTCATCACGGATTTACTGTATACACTGGCTGATCCGCGAATCAAACTCTATGACAACTGAAGGGAGATGGACGAATGGCTGCAAGTGATACGGATTTTCATTTTGTTCAGGCAAGTGGCAATTTTAGTACGCCAACTGTGCTGACCGAGCCAGACCAAGTCGCGACCATCGAAGCAAATGCTCCCAAAAGTATCAGTTTCTGGGCATCGGCTCGCCAAAAGTTGTTAAAGGATCGACTTGCTGTTGCCTGGGGGATCATTTTGATCTTAATCGTATTGGCGGCGTTAATTGGTCCACAGATTCAACATTATGATCCTAACCTCATTCGTGTTAACAGTCGTAATGTTGGCCCAAGTGCCGCTCACTGGTTCGGAACTGATCGCTTAGGTCGGGATTTGTTTACCCGAACCTGCATTGGCGTTCAGGTGTCATTGATGGTCGCTATTTTGAGCACTTTTTTGGCCATTGGTTTTGGAACCATTTATGGGATGATCATGGCTTTCTTTGGCGGCTGGGTTGACGAAATCTTGATGCGGATTATTGAAGTGTTTAATTCGTTACCAGGCTTGCTCATTACGATGCTGATTATGGTGGTTCTAGGCAATGGTATGTGGACGATGCTTTTTGCTTTGGCGGTTACCAGTTGGTCAGGATCAGCGCGTCAGGCTCGCGGATTGGTGATGCAGTTGCGGGGCTTGGATTATGTTACAGCGGCAGTGATGTTGGATACACCGTTGTGGCGGATTATGGCGCGGCATCTGGTTCCCAACATGATGAGTATTTTGATTCTGGATATTGGCCAAAGCATTCCGGATAACATTTTTGGTGAAGCCAGTCTTAGTTTCCTAGGGCTGGGGATTCAAGCACCGAATACGAGCTTGGGAATTTTGATTGCTAATGGTCAAGACCAGATGCTCCAACATCCGCTGCAACTGTACATCCCGATTTTGATTTTAATCGCCATTGTCTTTGCGTTTAACATTCTGGGGGATGGCTTGCGTGATGCGTTGGATCCAAAGTTTCAGGACTAATTGAACCGACTGCCGGCAACGAGAAGTATTTCGTCAGGAAGACTTCACCCAAAAGCCGTTGCTCAGGCAGTTGCGATGAGAAGTATGAAGGAGGACCATCATGATTCAAAAACATCCCTGGCAAGTCATCACCGCTTTATTTGTCGGTTTGTTTGTCACAACAACCGGCTTTTCCCTGACGCATGAGCCCGCGTTAGTGGCCTTGCTGTGGGGGTTGCATCAAACTTTTTGGCTGCTAGTTGGCTTAGCGTTACTTGCAGTCGGCATTAAATTACTGCTACACACGCGGCGACCGCATGCTGCTTTAACCAGTCGCTTTCTTGGCAGCCTCCCCGGAAATGGTCAATTGGCACTTGTGGCAGCGATTAACCTGCTGGGTGGTGCGTTAATTGATTTGTATTTGTACTGACAAGCAACGCGATCTAGAATCGTTTATACAAAGCAGTAAAATGGCTAAACTAATTCATGAAAGGGGCGCGGCATGACTGATATTGTTTCCATTAAGAATTTAAACGTGACATTTCATGAAGCAAATGAAAATGTTTATGCGGTCAATGGCGTCAACCTGACTTTGCATCAAGGCGAGACGCTGGCATTGGTCGGCGAATCAGGATCGGGCAAATCGGTAACTACGCATGCGTTATTAGGCTTACTGGGTAAGGATGCCGAGGTCAAAGCAGACGTCATGCAATATGGTGACACTGACCTTTTACATGCAAGCAAAAAAACTTATACCCATTTACGCGGTCAGGAATTGGGCTTGATTTTTCAAGACTCGCTCAGTGGCCTTAACCCGACCATGCGGATTGGCCGTCAAATTGGTGAAGGTGTCAAAGCACATCAACATCTACATGGCGCGGCGTTAAAAGAAGCGGTGTATGCTGCTATTCAAGATTTCGGTCTTGATGATCCTGCTTTGATTGCCCGCAAGTATCCGCATGAACTTTCCGGCGGGCAACGGCAACGGGCAATGATTGCGATGGCTTTGATTATGCATCCGAAAGTATTAGTCGCAGATGAACCGACCACGGCTTTGGACGTTACCTTGCAGGCACAGGTGTTGGATTTGATTAAGACCCAGAAGGCGAAACATGATCTAAGTGTCATTTTCATCACCCATGATCTCGGCGTGGTGGCTAATATTGCCGATCGGGTGGCGATTATGTATGCCGGGAAAATCGTGGAAGTCGGCACTGCCAATGAAATCTTTTACAATCCGCAGCATCCCTATACGTGGGGCTTGTTGGATGCCGTTCCGAGTTCGGATGACCAGCGGGAGCAGTTATTTACGCTACCGGGAACGCCACCGGATATGCGTAAACCAATCACAGGTGATCCGTTTGCACCGCGTAATCCTTATGCGATGGCGATTGACTTTAAAGAAGCACCGCCGTTGTTTCAGGTATCGCCTACCCATTTTGTTCGCTCGTGGCTGCTTGATCCACGCACACCAAGCTATCAGCCGCCAGTGACGATTCAAAAACGGTGGGATCGCTTTGCGGACATGACGGCAAAACCACAAACCGTTGTCGCGAGCCGGGCTTAGGTAAAAGGAGATGACGATATTTGACAGCACCATTGTTTACCATTGACGACCTGAGTGTTACGTTTCATAAAGGCCGCCAGCCCATTAAAGCAGTGGATCATATTAGCTTCACAATTGAGCCGGGGACAACGGTGGGATTGGTTGGCGAATCGGGCTCTGGCAAAACCACCACGGGTCGCGCCATTGCTGGTATCGGGCCGATTTCAGGCGGCGATGTGCGCTTTTTGGATCAGTCGATTCAGCATTTTTCCCGTACTGAACGCAAGCAGTTTCGGCGTCAAGTTCAAATGGTGTTTCAGGATCCGTTTGCATCGCTGAATCCGCGGCAAAAAGTGGCGGATATTATTGCAGAAGGAATTGATAACTTCCATTTGGCTGGCTCGCATCAGGAACGAATGGATCAGGTATTGCAGCTGTTGGCGCAGGTCGGATTACCGCCAGACGCCATTAATCGATTTCCGCATGAATTTTCAGGCGGTCAGCGGCAACGGATTGGGATCGCGCGCGCTTTAGCCGTTCAACCCAAGTTTCTGGTGCTGGACGAACCGATCTCGGCATTAGATGTGTCCATTCAGGCCCAAATTGTTAACTTATTGCGGCGAATTCAAAAAGAGCAGCAGTTGACCTACTTGTTTATTGCTCATGATCTATCCATGGTGCATTACATTAGTGACAAAATTGTCGTCATGTATCGTGGTCGGATCGTAGAAGCAGGTGCAACCGAGGCGGTGTATCGCCACCCGCTGCATCCCTATACGCAAACATTACTGGCGTCTGTCCCACAAGCCGATCCGATTTTTGAACAGCAAAAGACCCATGTTCAGTTTGACCATGAACCGATTGCACGAACGGCAAACTTAGTCGAGGCGGCACCGGAGCACTGGGTACTGGCGGCGCAAACTGAAGCGTAATTGGATTAAATTGCAATAGATGAAGAAATGCCTTATTCACTTAGCCAGCAGCAAGCGAATGAAGTCAAACGAAAAGCCTGTGATGACCAATAACTGGTCGCACAGGCTTTTCATTTGGAATCAATTATTTTGGATGGGGTGAGGTTACTTAGTTTCAACCCATTTTTCCAGTAAGTAGACGTTGATAGCAGAGATGAGGGTAAAGATGATGAGGAAAACAGCGATCACGGCACCGAAATTGTAAGTGTGTAACGGCATGAACAAGAGGCGCTGTAGTTGATTGAATAGATATGAAGCGATAACAATGACGACTAAATAAATGCCCCATTGAACAATACGAATCCGAGTTTCTGGTAAGAACGCCATGATGGTGACGGATAACATGTGCACGAGGCTGACAAATGCCCAGATGAAGAGGCAAGTTAGTGCGATGATAATGACGCCTTCGATAATGTCTGGCCAGGCACTAGCAGTTGGCAAGTGCATGCCACGACCGGAAAGTTCCAGGCCACCTAATACAAGCCCTTCAATGATGCAGTAAAAGGCGAAATTAGCAACAGTGCTGAATAAATTCGCGACGTAAAGCTTTAGATTTGTGGTCGGCACTGCGCGGTAATAATTGTTGACCCAAGTATGTTCTTGTTTGATGGCAAGCCGGATAAATAAGTAGATGCTACCAAACAGGACATAAGGGGAAAGCATACTGAAAAAGAATTGTGCTGACAGTTGCGAATCACCGCCAAAATAGACCAAAATTGCGGTGATAATAGCAGCAACAATGGTCACGATAAAGGTGTTCAGCGCAGTCTTAAATCGTTGCCGAGTCAGCACTTTTGCCATGGTCCAGGTATTAGTCATTGGTTTTGCCTCCTTGATACAGACTTTCATAGTAAGCTTCCACGCTCATGCCGGTTTCCGCACGGAGCTGTTCCGTGTTCTTATGGGCGACAATATGTTTATCTTTTAACACAACGATTTCATCAAGAATATTCACGATGTCGTTAACGTGATGATCCGAAATGATCACGGTGGCGGCATCGGGCTTCCAAGCGATCATATTGCTGATGAGTCGTTTGCGGGTCATACTGTCAATGCCTTCAAAGGGCTCATCAAGCAAGTACAGCTGGGTCTCGCGGGCCAAGGTCAACGCGGCGATAAACTTTTTACGATTCCCGGTTGAAAGGGCGTTGAGTTTTTGGTGCAAATCCAATTCATACTCAGTGGTGAATTCCGCAAACGCTTTTTCAGAAAAGTCGATGTACATCATGGCATAATCGATGGCAATTTGCTGAAGGGTGCGGCTGGCGTTGACACCTTTGAGTGATTCGCTGAAACTGCTGAGTTGTTTGCGATCGACAATGCTTTCTGAGGCGCCGATTTGAATGGTGCCGGTAAAATTGGTTGCCAAGCCGTTTAACAGCCGCATCAAGGTGGTCTTCCCGGCTCCATTCGCACCAAGCAAACCGATGAAGTGGCCTTGGTGGACGTTGAGATTAAGATCATCCAAAATCAGGTGACGATTGCGTTTATAAGTAAGATGTTCTGCTGAAATCATGCTAGTTGTCATGGTGTTCCTCCTGTTCGTCAACATACTGAGAAAAAGCGTCCTTCATTTCGTCGGCCGTTAGATTCAAGTCGGCTAATTGACGGTATAAATGGTCAAGTTCGGAGCCGATGACGCGTTTTTTCATGTCGATCAGCACTTTAATGTCATCAGTAACGAAATTGCCTCGCCCCCGACGCGTCACGAGCACGCCTTCTTGAATTAACTCGCTTAACGCACGCTGCACCGTGTTGACGTTGACGGTTAACTCGGCGGCAAGTTGGCGAACCGCCGGCAGTTGCGCGCCTGATTTGAGCCGATCGGTAATAATGGCTTGATAAAGATATTGTTTGATTTGAAAATAAATCGGCACCTTATCATCGAATTCCACGGTGTCCCTCCTCACTAGTGTATTAGCTATCTATTACACTATAGCATTAAGCGATGACGTTGCCAAGGAAGTTTGACAACTATTTTGAAATTAAGAGGCTTAAACCTCAAAATCAGGGTAAGCGTGGTACAATGCAAAGCAAGAACTACTGGGGAAAAGTGAGGCGAATGATGACGAAAAAATGGGCTAAAGTCTTTCTTATCATTGGCATCTTTTTGGTTGTCAGCGGCGGCGCGTGGCTGTGGCTGAATCGCGGGGCAACCCCTTCGACCAAACGGGTTGCCGGAACCTACCAGACGCCTACCGTTTTTGTTCACGGCTTTGGTGGCGGCTATGGTTCTGAAAAGGACATGATTAACGATCTCAGCAAACATCCCGGATTCCGCCAAGTCCTACGATATACGGTGACCAACACCGGACAGCTTAGCGTTAGTGGATCGTGGTCGCCAAGTATTCGGCATCCGTTAATCGCGGTGGTGTTTAGTAGCGGCCGGCCAGATGCATCAACGCTGGATAAGATTCTAAAACAAGTCAAGAAGCGATATGGCGTTAAGGCCTTTAATGCAGTCGGTCATTCTGCGGGTTCGACGGCTTGGGCCGAATGGTCGCTCATGCCGGATAAAAAAGGGACGCCGGCATTGGAGAAACTCATTACGATTGCCGGACCTTTCAATGGCTTTCCGGGGATGGGCGGCATGAATAGTGGTCTTGATATTAAGCTGGCTAGCGATGGCCGACCAAGTACAATGTCGGATCGGTACAAACCGATGTACGAGCATCGCCAGTATTTTCCCAAAACAGCCGCGGTTTTGAACCTGTATGGAAATCTTGGGAAAGGCTCGGATGGCCGCGTGCCGGTTAACTCAGCCCGGTCATTACGATACCTTGTAACAGATCGTGCCAAAAGTTACACCGAACGGGAGATTACCAACAGCAAGGCGCAACACAGTAAATTACACGAGCATAATCCACTGGTGAATCGGTACTTGTATGAGTTCTTAAGTACGGGGAAGATTAACCATTAAGGATCGCCAGCACAAACAAAAAACCTCATCACAAGAAAATTCGCGGTGAGGTTTTTATTTGCAGTTTGGTAGTTCCTAAAAGCCTAATTGGCCAAAAGGTATTTTACGCATCAAACTGGTGGATGAGTTTTTGAAATTCAGGGTCGTCTTTTAAATAGTCCAGTTCCGGATCAGCAGCAAAGCTTTGGGCTAATTGTTTTTGGGCTTCTGTAAGTGATGCGATTGGCTTAAGCTTAGGTAAATGCTTTAGAACTGCCGGAACTTTCCGATCAAGCTTGTCGATGGACTTTTGAAGTACGGCGATGGCTTCTTTAGGTTTGTTGGCAGCTTTTGCGAGTCGTAGTTGTGAATCAATTGCCCAGGGACTGTACATATTGAAAACAGCATCAAACTTGAGGAGTGTATCGACATAAAGCTGAGCCGTGGCCAGTTGGTGATCGGCAATGGCAACTTGAGTTAACAAATTGAGGACAATGGTAAGGGCGGAGAAATCGCTTGTAAGCAGCTGTTCGCCATCAACATAAGCTTTGTCAAACTGTCCTTGGCTCAACTGGAGTTTAAGCTTCAGCGCCTGATAAGCAACGGTTTCGGATGGTAGATTTTGAAGCTGCTTTTCCGCCGCATCGAATTCGTGCTCGCTTAAATAGAATTGGAATAACCCTTCCGCTGCGATCTGGGCTTCTGGCAAACTTGAATGTGGTCGTTCACTTGCTTGGTAAAGTTGAATAATTCGCTCCCGAACTGCTGGCCACTCATTTGTCGGGATGTCAGATTTTAAACCTTGAAGAAACGCTGGTACCATCATTTGCAGCTGCGGTACAGACGGATATTCGCGTAGTTCTTCATCAACCAAAGCAACTGCCGCCTTCCAGCCATCCTTTTGGGCCGTTGCGGTTAGTTTCGTATAGAAACGACGCAGTGCAGCTGGATCTAAGTCAGCCGAAAAGTCCAACAACGTATTCACATCCGTGTTGAGATTGCGTGCGAGAATCGGCAGCAACGTGATATCAGGATAGGAAATACCTTTTTCCCATTTACTAACAGCCGGCGCCGTGACACCGACTTTTTGCGCCAGCGCTTCCTGAGTTAAGCCTGCTGCCAGGCGTTTATTGCGAATAATCTGATTTAAATGCATGATGATCACCCCTTTTGATCACCTTCATTATGATGGTGCTTCTTAGTGAAGACAATGGCGGCGTTTTCAAGTTGCTGGCAAATTTTTTAACTGATGGTTAAGTTGAAAATCATTACCATACTTGTTCGATCGCCATGACGACCAAAAGTAAACCGAGGAGCGGACGTAAGATGGCGGTCAACTTACGCGGGTCAAAGCGATTGAGGATGCGGGGTGTGATTGCGGCACCGACCAGCGAGCCGAGCATCAGGAGGCCGCCGACTGTCCACGCAATTTTTCCTTGAGTGGCGTGCAGAAAACAACCGATGATGGACAAAGCTACTAAAGCATAAGATGAGGTTGCAGCGGCATGGGGCATATCCAAACCCATCAACATCAGACCAGCCATAATCGGGCCGCCACCACTTAGTCCGGCAACGCCAACCATTAAGCCGCTAATCATACCAAGCACATAGGCGAACCATGCCGGCTGGGTGGTCTTCTTTGCTTTACGCCCAAAGGATTGGCGCAACATTTGAACGCCAAGAACCATGAAAATGATCGCAATCGCCCATGAATAAACCAGTTCCGGGATGTAAGGTGCGGCCAGACTACCGACAACGGTTGCTGGTACCGCCGTCAGCAGAATCCGGTTGCCAGCGTGAAAACGCATATTGCCAGTGCGATAGTGACTATAACAGCCCACCGCCAGCGCCGGAATCGCCGTAAACAGCGATGTCGCCGCCGCAGTACTCGGCGAAAGATGTGCAACGCCGGTCATAATACCAAGATAAAAAGCACCGCCGCCACCACCCATGGTCATAATAAATGCCCCGACCAAGAAGCCGAGAAGCACTAAGATAATTGTCATTATAAAATTCTCCTAAACTAAAGTGAGCGTGAGCCAGCCCGGTTAGAAACCGGAGCATAAGCGGCCTTGGGCGTGATGACCCGGGCTTGGTCATTGCGTCCAAGGTCCTTATGTGCAGGTTTTTGGGCTGGAGAACGCGTTATAGAAAGTGAGCGTGAGCCAGCCCGGTTTTTGCACTGAAGAACGCACTATGTTGACATGCGAACCATCCTCTATACCGAACCTGCGCAGTTACGTTCACTCACGATTAATATAACCGAAAACCATAAAAATATTTGTATCAAGTATCCTTATCTTACCTCATTTCACAAGTAGTTTTCATCGCAACCCGCAATCCAAAAGCGGAATTTTCACCAATCAAGCCGAAATTCAATGTTGTTACTGAAAATAATCCGGCCTATCATGAAACTATAACGCAATTGCCAGCATGGTTTGCTGACGAGCCGGCAGTTGCATACAGAAGGGTCGATCATGACAAAAACAATCATTGAAGCAAAAGAACAGAATACTCGCCACGCCTTATTCGTCATCACTATTGTCGCCTTAATGTCGTTTTTTGGCGTTTTGACGGAAACTTCGATGAATGTCACATTTCCAACGTTGATGCATGACTTTCATGTGTCGTTGACAACCGTGCAGTGGGTGACATCCGGTTATTTATTAGCGGCCGCTTTGGTCATGCTTAGTTCAGCGTATATGAAACGCCGCTTTACCAATCGCCAATTGTTTATCACCGCGGCGTTGCTCTTTATTATTGGTGATTTGATGTGTGCATTGGCGCCGGTGTTCTGGGTGTTGCTGATCGGACGATTGGTGCAGGCGGGTTGTGTTGGCTTGTGCGGACCGCTGATGGTGAATATTATTTTGGACACGGTGCCGACCAGCAAGTTAGGGACGTATATGGGCGTTGCTAATTTAATCATTCTCATCGGACCGGCTTTGGGGCCAACTTTTGGCGGTGCAGTTGCTAACTTTTTTGATTGGCGCATGATTTTCTGGAGTACGCTGCCGTTTGCCTTAATGTTATTAATTTTAGGACAAGGGCGGATTAAGCAGTACACGCCTACTTCCGCATTCGCGTTTGACTGGTTGCGGTTTGCTGCGTTGGGGGTGGCGCTGATCAGTCTGACGGTCGGTTTAAATGGGGTGAGTGATCGAACGTGGGCGCTGGCCGGTGTTGCTGGCCTTGTGGTGGTGGTTGCCATGCTGGTTTTCCTGTGGCTGTCAAAGCATCATGCCAAAGCTTTGTTTAAGCTTGATGTTTTTCATGACGCGGGCTTCCTGTACAGCTTTTTGCCTTACATTTTGTTGCAGTTTTCTAATGTCGGCATTAACTTCTTGCTGCCTAATTACGTGCAAACCGTGGATGGGGCCAGCGCGTTTGTCGGTGGGTTAATCTTGTTGCCTGGCAGTGTGTTTAATGGACTTGGTCAGCCTGTATATGGGTGGATGCTGGATCATTTTGGCGGACGGCTGCCACTCTTGTTAGGCAATAGTTTGTTTACACTGGGCATGATGGGCTTTACGATTTGGGGGCGGCATATTAGCGTGCTATGGGTCACGGTGCTGTACCTGATTTTTGCCATTGGCCGCTCGATGGCATTTGGTAACAGTACGGCTTATGGACTGAAGGTGATGGCACATCAGTATCAAAGCGACGCCAATGCGCTGTATAGTACCGGCCAACAAGTTACCGGCTCAATTGGCACCACGGTTTTGGCCGGCATGATGACAGCCGTGACCGTTCCGGGTTTAACCCATGCTCAAAACGTCGGGATCGGCAGTCAGCTGGCATTTGGCTTGTTGCTTCTGATTGGGTTGGTTAATTTTGGGTTGTATCTGCGACTCTTTAAAGCTACTAAAAGTCAGGATTAGTTAAACAGGTAAAAAAACTCAGGCAACTCGCTAGCTTTTGTGCGGTAGCGGCGTGCCAGAGCTTTTTTGTGGGTGACTTGGTTTGCAAGGTTTGAATGCGGCCATTCGATGCGAAATGATAACAATCAGAAGCTAAACCGACTTTCCTATCAATCAGGTAAAAAACCATGCTCGATAATCTTTAACTGACGATCCATCTGGTCCACGACAACCTGTAAATCATCAAAGTTGCGGTAATGGCCGGTTGCAATCATCCGGGTAGTGGTAGCCGTTTGCTGGGCAATGACGGCGGAAACCACACTAAAAATGTCAGCAACCGAAACACCATCCCGGCGCGGAAGTTGCTCGATTTTTTGGCGGAAAATGCGGTTGGCTTCAGCCGAAATTGCCTGGGTTTCTTGCTGGATTTGTTGCTGTAAGGGTTTAGGAAAATGCGGTAAGTCGGCATAAGCCTGCATCATGAGGCGATATTCGTCCGGAAATTTCAGCTGCAGTTGCATCTCGTATTTAACGGCCTGTGTCATCATCGTCGCTAGTCCCGGTGCGTCCTGCCATTTATGGGGGTCCATATGATCATAAATGCGATGATACGCGGTTTTAAAAGTATCTAGGTAAAGGTCTTGTTTGTTACCGAAGTAGTGAAAGATAAGGCCTTTAGAGACACCAGCCGTTGCGGCAATATCATCGGTTTTGGTTTTAGCAAAGCCTTGTTGGCCAAAAGCGGTGGTAGCCGTTGCGAGAATTCGGGTGACTTTTTGCGGATCATTGACGACATTTTTCATACGCTCAAGTCCTGTCTGCGGTAACCGGCCATTCCTAATATGACTAGGATAATGGCGCTAATGAGCATCACGGACAGCCATGGTTGAGCCAGCGTTTTGAGTGGGACATCCGCAATCCAGCCAAATGGCGTAAAGTCGGCGGCGTGTTTGGGCAAATCGAATAAGCCGCGGAAGACTTGCACAATCAGCCCGGCGCCCATATACAACCAGAAAAGACTGCTTAGGCGCGGCCATAAACCAGACAAGGCGATGCCTAACGCAATGAAAGCCAAGACAGCTGGAATGCCACCAATAAAGAGTCGACCAAGGTACTTCGCCGGCAGCGGATGACTCAGCACCTGATTGCCGGTGAAAAACAAGGCGAGTAAGCCAACTGTCAGCACCAAAACGCCAGCTAACAAGGCCATACCATTGTAACTGGCACTGATTAAAATGCGGGTCGGCTTTTCGGCGTGAATGATGCTGAGATAGCCGTGCTGATCGTCATGTTTGAGTCGAAAGGCAATCTGAACGCCCGCTGTCACCGCCAAAGCCACAAAAATGCCCATGTACATCGCCAAAAACGAAAGCACCATGGTTTGATTGGCAGCGTTAATTTGGCTGACATCTAAAAGTTTTCGATAAATTGGATTGGTTTTCAGAATATCACCTACACCGCCGAGCACGCTGCCCATCACGCCGCCAAAAACGACGGCCCCGACTAACCAACCAGCCAACAAGCCGCGTTCGGTGCGCCAGACTAAAGCAGGCATGGAGCGCAGCCAGTTTGCCGCTCGCGGACGGCCACCGTTTTCAGCAATGATCCCCGTGCCAAGATCCCGTTTCTGGGCGATCATGACGGCCACGCCTGCAAGCAATGCGCTGACGATAAGCCCTAAAAGCAGGGGTACAGGGTTGTTGTCGGTATAAAAGTTAGCTTTTTCAAACCAGCCGATTGGTGAAAGCCAGGTCAGCTGTTGATGGTTGATATCGGTGACTAGCCGCATGAGATAAGCAATCATGAGTACCATATAACTCAGCATGCTGGCGGTCCGACTGTTATTGGCAAGTTGGGCAAATAGTAGTGCAATTGTGCCGAAAACCAGATTAGCAACGACCATTCCTAAAGCAAATAGCAAGTCGCCTGCAAGGGTCGCACCATCCATTTTAATGGCGAGCAGGCTGATCAAGTAGGTGAGTCCCATAACGAGACTGCTAAAAACTAATTCAAAAATAGCCGCAGTAACAGCAGCGGTGCGGCCAACATTGCGTGCACGCACCATTTCCAGTAACCCGCTTTCTTCTTGCCCCCGCGTGTCGCGAATCATTAGCGGCATGACCCACAATGCTTGCAGGATGATCATGAACACAACCATAACGCCAGCAAAAATAATCGCCGAGTGGTAGGTAGCAACTTTTGGCGTGGCGCCAAACATCGCCGCCATACCTGGTGCTTGCAACATTTTGACGATATCCTTCGCCCCAGCCGTGCCGTTTGCAAAGGCTGCTTCCAATTTGGCGGCCCCACTGATGATCATCATGATGAGAATCACGAGCCAAATGCCGGAAAATTTGAAGTTTTGCTTCAGGTTAGCCCGGAATAGGTAGCCAGCATGACGATTATTGTGCCGCATGATCAGCACCTTCTTTTTCGTAATATCGCATAAAGAGATCTTCCAAAGTTGGCGGCGTGACTTGCAAATCCAGGATCGCGTGGCTGGCCAAGGTTTGCATGATCGCACTTAGGTCATCGCGATCAGCAGTGAAAATGGCCTTCGTGTGCTGTCTCTCTGGAAAGGTCAGCTCATGAATACCGGTTGATTGGGTCAAACTATCCAAAGCCGTTGTCGACGTGACTTCAACACGTAAACGCGATAAGTGCTGCATTTGAGCGAGATTCCCACTTTCAATCACGCTGCCGTCACGAATAATCACAATCGAGTCACACATTCGTTCCACTTCTGACAGAATGTGACTGGAGAGCAAAACACTTTTGCCCGCCTGCTTGAGTTTAAGCACTTCTTGTTGAAAAGTTTGCTCGTTCAACGGATCCAGTCCTGACGTTGGCTCATCGAAAATATAAAGATCCGCGTCTTGTGACAAGGCGGCAATGAGGGCAACTTTCTGGCGGTTACCTTTTGAGTAGGTACGAGCTTTTTTCTTCGGATCAAATTCGAATCGTTGCATCAGTTCATCGGTTTTTTGATTATGAGTGCGTCCGTTTAAGCGGAGTAACAAGTCAATGATTTCGCCGCCGGACAAATTCGGCCACAGATAAACATCGCCCGGGATGTAAGCAATCCGCGGATGAATCGCAGCATCATCATGCCAAGCGTCTTTGCCAAACACGGTGACCGAGCCACTGGTTTTCTTTAGTAACCCCAAAATAATCCGAATCGTTGTCGACTTGCCAGCACCATTCGGCCCTAAAAAGCCTAAAATCTGACCTGACGACAACGTAAAACTGACATCTTTTAAAGCCTCAAACTTACCAAATCTTTTTTGAATATGGTCAAGTTCGATAACATTTATTGTCATGACTAACCTCCTAAGTAAAGTGAGCGTGAGTCAGCGCGTGTTTCTACGGTATGGTGCGTGCGGATACCAAGTCGTTGACCGAACCGAGAACCGATGTTTTCGTTACAGTAGTCAATCATCGCTCATTTCAACCGAAGTATAGTCGCCATTGACCCACCAGTCAACAAAAATTGACTGGTGGGTCAATAATTCTTTATCCATTTTAAATGCTCAACAGAAGACACAACAATAACCGCTTGATCACCTCATCAAACGGTTAGTATTTTGGACAATATAGGTGTGAACCAAAAAGAAAAACAAACGGTTAGCTTTCAGGGAAGAAGCCTTGATGACGCATCACATCAAATAAATCAGCGCGTTTGGCCGGGGTATAGCTTCCGGCACCCACGGCGAGATCGGTGTAAGTCTCTTCACGATGGGAGCCATGACGGGTGGCGTAATAATTATGCACTGTTTGATCATAGTCGCTCAGTACATCTGCTTTTGGCGCCGGTTCACCATAATGATTGGTGAAAGCAACCAGCGACTGAGGTATGCGCGGTTTTTCGTCTGGCTGGTCAGCCGGCAAACCCACTGCTAAGCCTAACAATGGAAATGTGTACTTCGGCAGATGCAATAAATCGATCATGGCTTGGGCATCATTTTGAATACTGCCTAGTGTGACGGTTCCAAGACCCAGGCTTTCAGCGGCCACCACCATATTTTGCAGTGCCAAGGTAGCATCGGCGCTTGCCTGGAGAAACTTGTCCATCCGCCCGACGCGATCAAGCGGGTGATTGGCAGCGGCGGTCAAGGAGGCAACGCGATTCAGGTCAGCAATGAAAATAAATAATTCCCCAGGACCGTTTAAATAGGCCTGCGTACTAATCTCGGCAATTTTAGCCCGGATTTGCGGATCGAGAATATGAATAACCGAAAACAGCTGCAGATACATGGAACTTGCTGTATGCTGAGCGACATCCAGCAATGTGCGGATCGTTTGTTGGCTAAGCTGTTCCGGTTTAAATTGCCGAATCGAGCGGTGGTGAAGCTGGTGCCGGATGGTTTCATTAGGGATCAAAATAGTCACTCCTTCAGTTGGAACGTATGCCATCTATTGTAGCTGAATTTGCGGCCTAGAAAACCCGTTGGCGCGAATTCTCAGACCAATACTCTCCACACGCAGCGGTTAGTCTTGATGGCGGCGTTGATAAAACCAGTAAATGAAGCCCACAATCGCGAGTGAAAAGAGTACTAGACCAATGGTGACGACCCATTTCCACGGACCTAAGTTGGCTTTAGCTGTTAGAAACGGCCGGGTTTGTGGGAGGCGCAGAAGCAAACCCAATACCAAGTAGAACGAAACGTACAGGTAGAAGAAAATGTTGAGCTCATTTAGATGCTGGACGAACGGGAAAATAATAGCAATAGCTAAACCTAAGACGATAACTGCAAGCGATATTTGCGAGGAAAGGGTGATTCGCCAGCCGGTTTAAAAAAAACAGATATGAAAAACAAAACGATAACTATAATGACGCTATAAACTATTAATTCGATTGTTTCAAGACGGGGGTGTTTCGTAAAAGCGTGATGTGCCAGAAGCCAAAGAACCCCCCAGCTGCCGATAACAGCAATGATGCCACAAAGAAGTGCCATACCGATATCAACGATCATAACCGGTCTAACCAACTGTGGGATCCAGAAAATAAACAGCATCATGAACACCATTTTTAAATTAAACCAGAAAAAGTCAGTGAGATTGAGCGGAATCGTCTTCAGCAAATCATCAGCAATTGCTTCTGGATTCTTTCCAAAATAAGCAGCGGCATCAACCCCATCCGCTTGGGCATCAATTAAGTCCTGCAAAATAGTTAACAAATTTTGCTCGACTTGATAATCATCGCGCAATAGAGATTTTCCTCGTAAGTAAGCCAGCAGATTCTCGTAATACTCACGGTTTTCCTTGGTTAACTGCTCACGTAATTCATTGTTCTCAGCAACCATCTTCTTAACTGCCTGATCTTGTTTTTTCATCGTCAAGTCCCCCTAGGTCTGGCGGTATTGTCGCGTTATAACCTGCTTTATTTCTCCGGTCGATCGGCAATAAGCTGTTCGACATGATCTTTAAGTTCCGACCATTGCACCATAAAAGTCTGGCGGGCAGTTTCTCCCAAAGGCGTCACGGCATAGTATTTGCGCTGCGGGCCATCCGGTGACGGGCGCATGTGGCTGACTAGCAGGCCTTTTTTCTCCATCGTCATTAATAACGGATAGATGGTGCCTTTGGGGACATCGCCAAATCCGAAAAGATCAAGCGATTCACTGATGGCATAACCGTATTGTTCTTTTCGCGCCAGTAAAATAAGCAAGCACCCTTGTAAAATTCCTTTCAGCATCTGACTGTTCGCGTCGGCTGCCACGTGCATCGCTTCCCTTCAACTAGCATGTTTTGCATACTAGTAGTTTAAACCGACTTGACTAGTTTGTAAACCATAATAGTGGAAAAGAGACAACTGGCCCAGTCTGTCTGCTAAATTAAATAATTATAAAAGATGTAATATCTGCACGCATAACAAGGATATAAAAGCTTATTTGCCTCAAAAAGCGATGGCGCGATATAATTAATGAATAATGAAGGTGTGTGATGATGAATGAAAATCGGGATGATTGGTGCAGGTGATGTTGGTCAGGTTTTGACGCAGCTTTTTGTGCGGGCGGGGAATACCGTTGTGCTGGCTCATCGCGGTTCGGTGGATGCATTAGATGATTTGGCACGCGTGTTGGGGGCAGCAACAGGTACAGTTGAGCAGGCAGAGGCGCAGGATTTAGTCGTGTTGGCGGTGCCGTTTTTTGCTATCAAAGCGTTACCGTTACCAAACGGGAATGATCCGATTATTGTGGATGCAACCAATTACTTTCCAGATCGGGATGAACGGATTCCCGAGATTGAATGTCATCAAAAAGCAACGTCACAAATGGTCGCGGAGCATTTTCATTCACACCGCGTCGTCAAAGCCTTTAATTCAATTGAAATGGCGGTATTTGCACAGCTCACACGTCCCAATCAATCAGTGGATCGCATTGCACTGCCTTATGCCGGTGACGATCCTCAGGCTAAGAAGCAAGTGGCGGCGTTAATCTGGGCAATTGGTTTTGAGCCGTTTGATTTAGGCGATTTGGGTGCTAGTTTGCCGGCACAGGCTGACGGGTCGCTTTTTTTAGTCAAAGAAACAGCACCGATTTTGCGACAGCATCTACGCCAAAGTTAGCAACCTAGATTTTTGCAAGGGGCTTGACTGGTTTTGACATATTGAACCAGACTTCACCGGCATGGGTGGAAGCTGCAAGGCCGTCATTATGAAACCCGACATGCTCATAAAAAGGGATAAGACGTGATAGGCAGGTTAAAGTGAGCGCAGTGCGTTTTTGCAATTGCGCAACTTGAGTCAGCTTAGTTAGTAGTTGGCGGCCGATCCCATGGTGTTGCATGTTTGGGGCCACGGCTAAGCTGAGAATTGCAAGGTAAGGGGCAGCGGGCTGATTAGGTTGACTATCCGTAAAAAGATCATCTGTGATTGTAGGCTTGAAAGTGGCTGGACCCACAACATAACCCACAATGGTATTTGCAACCCGGGCGACAATAAAGGTATCGGGATAGTTCGTGATGCGCGCCGCCATACTGATACGGCTGGCCGCTTCTTGCGGGGTGAATCCGGCATGTTCAATTTGCATGATTGCATCAAGATCGGACATGCGTGCAGTGGATAAATTAAGTTTCAAGGTGATCCTTCCTTAGTCTCATTGGATTTGGCGAAAATGGGGTATGTAGCAATGGACAAACAACTTGTGAAGATCAGTAAGCTTCTCAGTTTTATTTTACGCCATCATCCGGAAAGACTCGGCTTAAAACTTGATGCATATGGCCGCGTGGATCTGAACACCTTGATCCAACGGTTTAACACACATTATCAGATGCATTTAGATCGACAGGTACTGGCTGCCATGATGCGTCAAAGCGATAAGCGGCGATTCGCGCTTGAAGGTAATAAGATTCGGGCAGTATATGGTCATAGTGTTCCGGTTTTACCGCTAATGCCTGCCAGCAAACCACCTACTTGGTTGTATCATGGGACTTCCCATCAGGCGGCCATCATGATTGAAAGTGAGGGGTTGCGGCCGATGAATCGTGATTTTGTCCATTTGTCTAGTGATCTTGACATGGCTAAACAAGTCGGGTCGCGCCATGATGCGCACCCGGTTATTTTTCGAATTGACGCATTAGCAGCATTCACGGCGGGCGCACTTTTTTACCCCACTGGTAGTCGGGTTTGGCTCACTGGAAAAATTTTACGAAAGTTCCTAACCCGAATGCCCACATCAGGTTGACCGAGAATGAACGTTTTTTCTCAAGAAGCGTTCTTTTTTTATGTTAGTATTAGGCATACTTAAGAAAAGGGGGTTATATCATGAAGGCTGATTCGCCGGATGATTTACGGTTAAATCCGAAACAGTTCGCTAATCTTGTTGTTGGTTCACACCAGGTACCCGATGACAAAGATCCGGAAACAATTGTTAAACGGAAGCTAACACTTTATCTGACCGCTTACTACTTAGCAGAGCGGTTTAACGAGCTTCAGGAAGAAACACTGAGTCATAGTCCATCGCGCGAAAATTTCAACCAGTTATTGAAAAAGTTGGAAGAAGAACGCTTCCAGGACTGGTAGACTGATACAGAATTTTGTTTCTGTATTAGTTGAATGTGAACTATGTAACAATAGCTATAGCCTCTTTTCAAACTAATCTGCACACCTTTGCTAAAGTGTCCTCATTGACTTAAAAGCGAATTTTAAGCCAATGGGGGCGCTTTCTTTTTGAAAAAATTTATTTTTGCGGTCAAACGACGATTGTTCTTTTCGTGTTCTAAACGGGGAAAAACCGCCATTTAGTGACGAATATCACGTAATATGAGGGCAGCGATAAAAACTTATGAAAAGAGGTTGGGACTATGTTACTCACCGTCATTGCTTATGCCATGATCATTGTCTTCATGTACGTCATCATGACTAAGAAACTTTCACCGTTTACTTCCTTGGTTATGATCCCGCTATTATTTGCGATTATTGCAATGGTGGCTGGCGTGGCAAAGAAAGGAACGATAGGCGATTTCGTGTTAAAAGGTCTGACGACGACTGCTAACACCGGGATCATGCTCTTATTCGCCATTCTTTATTTCTCCATTATGCTTGACGCTGGTTTGTTTGATCCGATTACGGCACGCATGATCAAGATTGCAAAAGGCGACCCAATGAAAGTGCTGATGGCAACCGCAATTGTTGCGATGGCCGTTTCACTCAACGGGGACGGCACGACCACAACTTTGATTTGTTGCTCGGCATTTATTCCGATTTATAAGAAGCTCAACATGAATATGATGAACCTGGGTGTTTTGATTATTCTGCAAAATACCATCATGAACCTATTGCCTTGGGGTGGGCCAACTGCACGGGCAATGGCAGTTTTAAAAGTTGATGCGGATATTTTGACCTACCTGTTGCCAGGGATGATTTTGGCACTGGCTTATGTGATCTTCTATGTGGCACCGCACATGGGTCGCGCAGAACGGAAACGCTTGGGAGTTCGGGAGTTAACCGATGAAGAAATTGACGAAATGACATCGGTAGTGGATCCGGAAGTTTCTGAAATTCGCCGCCCGAATATGTTCCTGTTTAACGGTATTTTGACGATTGTTCTGATTGCCTGGTTGGTGGCAAGTTCCTTTATTAAAGCCATTGCAATGCCGCCATTGTTGCTGTTCTTGGTCGGAACCTGTATCGCATTGATGGCAAACTATCCTAAGTTAGGCGACCAAAGCAAACGGATCGGCGCTAATGGTGGCGATGCCGTTCAAGTGGTTATTCTGGTGTTTGCAGCCGGGGTCTTCATGGGTCTGTTCCAAGGAACCGGGATGGCAGAAGCGTTGGCTAAGAGCTTTACCGCAATTATTCCAAATTCTATGGCTGGCTTCTGGGGGCTCGTGATCGCATTGATTTCGGCGCCAGGGACATTCTTCTTAAGTAATGATGGTTTTTACTTCGGCGTTATGCCGGTTTTGGCAACTGCCGGCCGTGCCTATGGGTTTACTAACATGCAAATGGCATTGGCTTCATTAATGGGTCAGGCATTCCACTTACTGTCGCCATTGGTTGCTTTCATCTACCTCTTACTGCGGCTAACCGGCTTGGATATGGGTAAGTGGCAACGCGAAGCCGGAAAATATGCATTAGGCGTGTTTGCAATTTTCGTGGTGACGGTTATGCTCTTTGGTCACGTGCCGTTCTACCTGCCGCAAAAATAGCATTTAACCGAAAAAAGACACCGAAAAGCCAATTGTGATTGGCTTTTCCCCGTATGATAGATCTATCAAAGTTATGCGGGTTGCGCTATTTAATAACGCGCGTTCGCAAGCGGGCTGACTCACGCTCACCATAACGCGTTCATCAGCGCAGAAGTCTCGCGCGCTGACTCACGCTCACTTTAAGAGAAGAGGTGATGTTATGTTTGGATGGTTGCATCGTAAAAAGCAGCCGCCGCAGACACCGGTTGAACCGACAACGAAGAAAGTAGCGGCTCCGGTCGAAACAACACAATGGGAAACGGTGCCGAACTTTTTGGAGGTTGATCCTAAAGCCGAGTTAACTGCCAGCCTAATTGCCGCGGCAGTTACTGCGGATTCGGCACCTGATGCAAAGCTGGTGTTGAAACATCTGTACGTTGAAAATCCCGAAGCTAAGCGTGTGGGTTTAATTGCCAGTGCGATTGCTGCTGGTGATGGCGATGCTCAGTACGCGGTCAAGTCAATTAAGAAAAAGGTGGACTGAAGAAGATGTTGAGAAAGTTCAAGATAACGATCGATGGGAAAACCTATTTGGTCGAAATGGAAGAAATCGGCGGGACACCGGCTGCCGCGGCTCCGACGCCAGCACCGGCTGCGGCACCAACACCTGCAGCTGAAACACCAGCGCCGGCACCGGCAGCACCAACACCCGCCCCAGCAACGCCGGCAGCGGCAAGCGGAGAAGGTGAAGTGGTCACGGCACCGATGCCAGGCACGGTTACCAAGATTTTGGTTAAAAGTGGTGATGCAGTCACCGAAAACCAACCCTTGATGATATTAGAAGCGATGAAAATGGAAAACGAAATCGTCGCGCCTAAAGCCGGGACGGTGGGCGATATTATCGCAACGCTAAATCAAAGTGTCAATTCCGGTGACGGTCTTATTAGCATTATTTAGGGAGGAGGAAGCTTATGGAAGCGCTCATTCACGGAATCACCACTATCACATTAGGTCAAATCGCGATGATGTTGATCGGTGCACTCCTGATGTATCTGGGAATCAAGAAAGAATATGAACCGACCTTATTGGTTCCGATGGGACTGGGCGCCATTTTGGTGAATTTTCCCGGAACCGGCGTTTTAACTCAAGTTGTTGGGGGCACCAAGGCAGAAGGGGTGCTGGATGTTTTATTCAAGGCCGGCATTAACACCGAACTTTTCCCATTGCTGATTTTCATTGGGATTGGCGCCATGATTGACTTTGGCCCGTTATTACAAAATCCGTTTATGCTGCTTTTCGGAGCGGCGGCACAGTTTGGTATTTTCGCTACCGTTTTTGTTGCAGTATTCTTCGGCTTCAACATTAAAGAGGCTGCTTCAATTGGGATCATCGGGGCTGCCGATGGTCCGACATCCATTTTTGTTTCAAACCAGTTGGCGCCGAATCTGTTGGGGGCTATCACAGTGGCGGCTTATTCGTACATGGCACTGGTGCCGATTATTCAACCCATGGCCATCAAAGCAGTCACAACCAAGCATGAACGTCGCATCCGGATGACGTATAAGGCAGAAGGCGTATCCAAGACAACCAAAATTCTGTTTCCGATTATCATCACCGTCATCGCTGGCTTCATTGCACCGATTTCACTGCCATTGGTTGGCTTCTTGATGTTTGGTAATCTGTTGCGGGAATGCGGCGTGTTGGATCGGCTTTCCAACACCGCGCAGAATGAATTGGTCAACATCGTCTCCATTCTCTTGGGCTTAACCATTTCCGTTAAATTGCAGGCAGATCAGTTCTTAAATATTCAAACATTGATGATTATTGCGTTTGGTTTGTTTGCTTTCATCATGGATTCGGTTGGCGGCGTTCTTTTTGCTAAGCTGTTGAATCTTTTCCGAAAAGAAAAAATCAATCCAATGATCGGTGCGGCCGGTATTTCAGCCTTTCCGATGTCGAGTCGCGTGATTCAGAAAATGGCCACTGACGAAGATCCGCAGAACTTTGTCTTAATGTATGCAGTCGGTGCCAATGTTTCTGGTCAAATTGGCTCAGTGATTGCTGGTGGGCTATTGTTGTCATTCTTTGGCGCTTGATGTGGTTTGTAAGTGCGGAAGTCTACCCGCGCTGGTTCACGCTCACTATAACGCGTTCGCTGGCGCAGGGATCTGCGTGTAAGGACCTTGGTCGCAATGACCAAAGCCCCGGCCATCACGTCCAAGGCCGCTTACACTCCGATCCCTAACCGCGCCAGCTCACACTCACTTTACTAGGAGGTCTCTATCATGAAGTTTGATCCCACAGCAGTTGAACAGGCTGGTGAATTGATGTTGGTCGGTATGGGCGGCGTGTTTATCGTTTTGTTCATTATCTATATTGTGGCCAAATTACTGCTTAAGTTTGCGCCAGCCGATAAAGCGGCGAAGTAAGATGGCAACGTTAAAACGTATTTGGTTTGACCTGAATCCGCAAGAAAAAACGGCTTGGCAAACGCTTTTACGTGCGGCTGATTTAACGCCGGATGAACACGTTGATTTTACAGTTGGTATTTTCGAAGATGGTGCGTTATTAGCAACCGGTTCATTAGCTGGCAACATCATTAAAGAGGTTGCGGTGTCACCAGATGCTCAGCACGAAAATCTGTTGGCACAGATTATTCAGGCACTGTTGGATCGGCTGGATGATGAGACGATTACGCATAGTTTTGTCTATACCAAGCCAAGCACGAAAAAGTTTTTTGAATCGTTAGGCTTTAAGCAGTTAGTGGCAACAGACACGGTGGTTTTGCTCGAACGTGGTTATCCTAATTTTGCTGACTACACGGCATTGTTGGAGCAGCATCAGCACTCAGGACAGCCGGTTGCGGCAATTGTGATGAACGCCAATCCGGTTACCCGCGGTCATGCGTATCTGATTGAGCAGGCAGCTAGGGACAATGCCGTGGTTTACGTCTTTGTGCTGTCAGCCGAACGCTCGCTTTTCACCGCTGCCGAACGCTTGGGCCTCGTAAAAAAAATCGCCTCACGCTGGGCGAATGTCGTGGTGTTGCCAACCGCTGATTACATGGTGTCGAATACCACGTTTCCGAGTTATTTTCTCAAGGATCAGGCGGATGCGGCAATTGCGACTGCTCAAGCCGAATTGGATGCGGCGCTTTTTAAACAGCGAATTGCCCCCATTTTAGACATTACCCGGCGTTATGTCGGTGAAGAGCCATTGTCACCCGTGACCGCTATTTACAATCGCCAATTAGCCGCCACTTTTGGTGACACCATCGAATTGATTGTTGTTCCGCGCTTGCAGATTGCTGGCGAAGTTGTCAGTGCCACGCGGGTTCGGGCGGCGATTGCACAACAGGATTGGAAAACGGTGCAACAACTCGTTTATCCAGAGGTTTATACAGAAATAAAGGAGCGATCAACCCATGAAAATTAATCATCCCGGTACGGCTGGGACACTGGAGTCAAGTGATATTCAAATCACGCTTGCACCAGCCGCTGACGGTATCACGATTCAGTTGCAAAGCAGTGTTGAAAAGCAATTTGGCGAACAAATTCGTGCGGTCATCAAAGCAACACTTGCAAAACTGGCGATCGAAAACGTTGCGGTTGAAGCCAATGACAAAGGTGCACTGGATTGTACGATCAAAGCACGCACCATTGCGGCGGCTTACCGCGCTGCTGACAACAAGACATTTGACTGGGAGGAGATTAACGCATGGATAAATTAAGAAGAACCATGATGTTTGTTCCGGGCGCTAATCCGGGCATGCTTCGTGATGCGCCGATTTATGGGGCAGATGCCATCATGTTTGACCTTGAAGATGCGGTTTCGTTAAAAGAAAAAGATACCGCGCGAATGCTGGTCTATTCTGCATTGAAAACTTTTGATTACAGCAGTGTTGAAACCGTTGTCCGGGTGAATGCCTTGGATGCAGGCGGCGATCAGGATGTTGAGGCAATGGTGCTTGGCGGTATCAATGTAATTCGGCTGCCAAAAACCGAAACGGCACAGGACATCATGGACGTGGATGCGGTCATTACGGCAGTTGAAGCAAAGTACGGTATCAAAAACGGCACGACCCATATGATGGCCGCCATCGAATCGGCAGAAGGGGTATTGAATGCCCGGGAAATTGCCCAGGCATCCCCACGAATGATCGGGATTGCACTTGGCGCCGAAGACTATCTAACCAGTCAGCATACCCATCGTTCCGCTGATGGTGCCGAATTGTCATTTGCCCGCAACTTTATTTTGCATGCTGCCCGTGAAGCCGGCATTTCTGCAATCGACACGGTTTACACGCAGGTGGACAACGAAGAAGGTCTGCGTCATGAAACCGAGCTGATTAAGCAACTCGGCTTTGATGGCAAATCCGTGATTAATCCGCGGCAGATTCCGGTCATCAACAGCGTGTTTGCGCCTGCTTTGGCTGAGGTTCAAAAGGCTCGGGAAATTGTTGCCGGACTAAAAGAAGCAGAAGCTAAAGGCGCCGGCGTGGTTTCGGTCAATGGTCAGATGGTTGACAAGCCAGTGGTAGAGCGTGCTCAATACACGATTGCGCTCGCTAAGGCGTCAGGAATGGAGGTAGACTGATGGTCAAGAATAAGCTTAATCGTGAAATCCCGGAGCCGTTTGCCGATCAATATGGCGTTTTCGGTGGCGAGTTTGCCAATATTCAACCTTATGATGAACATGCGCGCCACATTAAACCCGTCAAGCCTGATCACAGTAAACTAGTGGCGTCAATTCATGATGCCATTGTCGCAACCGGCCTAAAAGACGGAATGACCATTTCATTTCACCATCATTTCCGCGAAGGTGACTATGTGATGAATATGGTACTGGCTGAAATTGCCAAAATGGGAATCAAAAACCTGTCGATCGCCCCTAGTTCAATTGCCAATGTTCATGAACCGCTGATTGAACACATTAAAAATGGTGTGGTTACCAACATCACCAGCTCCGGTTTGCGGGATAAAGTTGGCGCGGCTATTTCAAGCGGAATCATGCAAAACCCGGTTGTCATTCGTTCTCACGGCGGACGGGCTCGCGCTATTGCTCGTGGCGATATTCATATCGATGTGGCGTTCTTGGGCGCACCAAGTAGTGATGAATACGGTAATATTAACGGTACCAAAGGCAAAGCGACTTGCGGTTCCTTAGGCTATGCCATGATTGATGCCAAGTATGCCGATCAAGTGGTTGCCATTACCGACAGCCTAATGCCATATCCCAACACGCCGATCAGTATTCCCCAAACAGATGTCGACTATGTGGTTCAAGTAGATGCGATTGGCGACCCGACCGGTATTGCTAAAGGTGCCACCCGCTTTACGAAGAACCCTAAGGAATTAAAGATTGCCGAATATGCAGCTGAAGTGATCACGAAATCTGCTTATTTCAAGGATGGCTTTTCCTTCCAAACCGGTACAGGCGGCTCTTCGTTGGCCGTAGCCCGCTTCTTGCGTGAGGCGATGCTGCAGCAAAATATCAAAGCAAGTTTTGCCTTGGGCGGGATTACCAACTCCATGGTTGAATTGTTGAAAGAGGGGCTCGTTGAAAAAGTGATCGACGTGCAGGACTTCGATCACCCATCTGCAGTCTCGCTTGGTGAAAATGCCGATCACTATGAAATTGATGCTAACATGTACGCGTCACCGTTGAGCAAAGGCGCGGTCATTAATCAGCTTGATATCGCTATTTTGTCAGCGTTGGAAATCGACACGGACTTTAACGTCAATGTGATTACCGGTTCCGATGGCGTGATCCGTGGCGCATCCGGTGGCCACAGTGACACAAGTGCCGCCTGCAAAATGAGCATGGTCATTGCGCCGCTGGTTCGTGGACGCATCCCAACGATTGTCGAAAATGTGAATACCGTTGTGACCCCAGGAGCCAGTGTTGATGTTGTTGTGACGGAAGTGGGCGTGGCCATTAACCCGGCCCGGCCAGATCTGATTGAAATGTTTAAGGATTTGAAGGTGCCACAATTTTCGATTGAAGCACTCAAGAACATGGCCTATCAGATCACGGGCACGCCTGCAGCTATTCAGTATGGCGACAAGGTGGTTGCTTTGATTGAATATCGTGATGGTACCTTAATCGATGTGGTGCACAATGTTTAAATTGTCAGTTTTGGATGGCCCCCAAGTTGACTTAGGGCAAATGTTGGCCGCCAAAGATGCGCGTATGACCAAGGAGTATGACTGGTTAAAGGCAAATCCGGACACGACGCTATTACACGTGACGTTGCGGATTCCGGGACCGGTCAAAACCGGAAAACGCGTCGTTACAGTGTTTACAGCTGCGATGCAAGCCTTGCAGGATCAATTACAACCAAACGTGCAAGGCATGCAAATCGAATCGTTACCAACTGGCCCTGAAGCTTACTTGGCGGTGCACATGGACCCGGTTAGTTTAAAGCGCCGAATGATCGGATTTGAGCAGCAACAACGCTTTTGTGACTTACTGGACTTGGATGTGGTCACGTTGCAAGGTGAAGAACTGCATCAGGTTTCGCGCACCGATTTTAAGTTACCTCCGCGAGCCTGCTTGGTTTGTGGCGGAGACGCCAAAGCCTGCGCGCGCTCACGTCGACACGGATTGCCTGAAGTTCAAGCGGCAGTTGAAGCAATCATAAAGGAGGGTTGGACCACACATGGCTAAACAAAAAGTCCAATTCATGGAAACAGTTTTGCGTGATGGTCAGCAAAGCCTGATCGCTACCCGGATGCCATCAAGTGATATTTTGCCTATTTTGGATAAAATGGACGCGGCCGGCTACCACGCATTGGAGATGTGGGGTGGCGCTACGTTTGATGCTTGTCTACGCTATTTAAACGAAGACCCGTGGGAGCGACTGCGGAAAATTCGCCAAGCAGTCAAGCACACCAAGTTGCAGATGTTGCTGCGTGGCCAGAACTTGCTTGGTTATAAGAATTATGCTGATGATGTCGTAGCCGATTTTGTCACGAAATCAGTTGAAAACGGTATTGATATCATTCGTATTTTTGATGCGTTAAATGATACACGTAATTTGAAAACCGCACTGGAAGCTACCAAGCAGGCGGGTGGGCACGCACAACTGGCGATTAGTTATACCACCAGTGATTTCCATACGATTGACTATTTCATCAGGCTGGCAAAAGAAATGGCAGACATGGGCGCTGACTCCATTGCCATTAAAGACATGGCCGGCATTTTAACCCCGCAGAAAGCCTTCGATCTTGTAAGCGGCATTAAGCAGGAAATTACGGTTCCACTAGAGGTCCATACGCATGCGACTGCGGGAATGGCTGAAATGACGTATCTTGAGGCGGTGCGCGCAGGAGCTGATATTATTGATACGGCGGTTTCCCCATTTGCTGGCGGTACCAGTCAGCCGGCAACCGAATCAATGCTCGTGGCATTGCAGGACTTAGGCTACCCGACTGATGTCAAACTAGCTGAAGTCAGTGACATTGCCAGCTATTTTGCGCCGATTCGCGATCGATTCCGGGATGCCGGGCAGCTAAACCCCCGCGTTAAAGATGTTGAGCCAAAGTCACTGATTTACCAAGTGCCAGGCGGGATGCTTTCTAACCTGTTGGCGCAATTGAAAGATCAGGGACAAGAGGCTTTATATGGGGATGTTTTAAAAGAAGTGCCCCGCGTTCGGGCTGACTTGGGTTATCCGCCGTTGGTTACCCCATTGTCGCAAATGGTTGGTACGCAAAGTTTGATGAATGTGATGAGCGGAGAACGGTATAAACTGATCCCTAAAGAAATCAAAGACTATGTTCGCGGACTTTATGGGCAGCCGCCTGTCCCGATTTCTCCTGAGATGAAAAAGAAAATTATTGGTGACGCACCAGTCATCACCACGCGACCGGCAGACCTGATTGAGCCGCAACTACCGGCATTTCGCAAAGCTATTGCCGAGTATGCTCATTCAGAAGAAGATGTCTTGAGTTATGCGCTCTTCCCTGATCAGGCAAAAGACTTTTTAGGCCGGCGTGAAGATCCGTTTTATGATGTGCCGGTTCAAAAGGTTTCGCTGACGTTTGATCCTACTCATAATTAAGGTACATGATCCTTTCGCCCCCTAATCAATTAACGCGCGGCCGTGAGTTGGTAGGCTAGCACAATTTGAGCTGTTGACAAATTTGTCGGCAGCTTTTTAAGTGAGCGTGAGCCAGCATGTTTTAAGTGGTGAGACACGTTAAGGTATAATATTGGGTTAGGTGAGGGGGGACAATCGATGAATCAAGTGGTGTCAGCGGTTAAGAAAAATTTGGATTTGTCACAGAACCGGCCAATTAAAGAAGCGATTTACGAAGCGCTGCGTAAGACGATCCTTTTGGGCGAAATACCCAGCGGTGAGCGGATTAACGAGAAGAATCTTTCCGAAAATCTAAATATCAGCAGAACGCCAATTCGCTATGCACTTGAGCGTTTGGATGAAGAAGATCTGGTTGAACGCAAAACGGGTGTTGGTGTACTTGTCAAAGGTATTTCAATTAACGATGCCTATGAAATTTTTGACATTCGCAAGGAATTGGATGTGTTGGCCACGCGTAAGGCCATGCGTCTGATGACCCCTGAGCAATTCAATCAGATGCGGACTCTTTTGGAAGAAACGGATCGTTTGAACGCAGCCGGTCGTGTTGCCGAGGTGATGGCTAAGTTTACTGAATTTAATAATTTTATTTATGATGCCAGTCATATGTTGCGGCTGAAAATGATCGTCAACCAGCTGCAGAATTATTTGATTTATTTTCGTGACATCAGTATTAATGGCGATGATCGGCGCAATCTTGCCATTCAGGAACATTGGCTGCTTTATCGGGGGATGTTGAATCAAGATGACGATCAAATTAAGCTCATTACGCGCGAGCACTTAGAGCATTCCCTGCACTATATTCTGAAAGTTATGAAGGCAAAACATATTGAATGAACAAGCAATTGCACAAGCGGCAGTTACCAGTTTACAAGCAGAAGTTCAGTTGGCGCCTAAACCCGGCTTGGTCGACCCTGAATCAAATGGTGCACACCGGGATATGGATGTGACGACCTTTGCAGCTAGCATTGAAGCTTTGACGCCTTTTTTTCAGCAATATTTTCATGCCGGCGTCGTTGCTAAAACGGTTCCTGATCTCTATCGCCAATTACGCACCATTGGGATTGCAGCAGAAAATGCCATGCTCGCCGCTACTGCTGGTGTTAATACGCATCGTGGGGCTAACTTCTCCTTTGGTTTTTTATTGGGTGCATTGGGCTGGCTCATGCAGCAGCAATCCCTGCAACAAATAGTCACCGCTGACTTTGCGCCGCTATTCCCGACGGTGGCTCAAGTGACGCAAGGTGTGGCTGGTGATTTTCGGGACTTGGAGAAAAAAGCCCGCTGGAGCCATGGCGAAGCGTTATATGTCAAACACGGCGTTACTGGGGTTCGAGGTGAGGCTTTGGCTGGTTATCCGACTATCCGGCATGTGATCTTGCCATATTTACGCAAGACAGCCAGACGCGGGGATATGCGCTATTTACGATTAATGGTGCACTTGATGGCCCAAGTTGAAGATGCCAATGTCCTCCATCGCGGCGGGCCAAAGGGATTACGATTCGTGCAAGATGCGGCTAAAACATTGTTGCATGTCCCGGATTCACACTTGCCTCATGCCTTGCGTCAGTTAAATGCTGAGATGATCACGTTTAATCTTAGTCCGGGTGGTACGGCCGATTATCTGAGTCTAGCTTACTTTTTTGATGCACTGGCAGACTTGGCAACAACTGATTCCCAACCAGACTAGTTGAAGCTTCCTTTAGATGAAAAAAGACTGTGTTGAAAGATAAGCACGGTCTTTTTTTACTGCACACGCTCTGGTTGATTAAACAGGAAACGGAATCAGATCGATGTGGCGAATCATGCGGATACTGATGTTCTGGTCGCCGACATGAACGACATCACTATCGGTTACACCGCCGACTTTACCGGTGATCGGCGGCAGCATCTGGCCATCTGGTGTTTGCAGATCGAGCTGAATGGTTACGGATTGGCCTTCAGCGTATGCTCGAAGCAAGATCATCCGAATGTAAGCCTGATCTTGTAACGAAAGCGGCGGATAAGTCAGATGCTCGGTCTGCGCCTGTTTTTTTAACGCGGCGGTGTGGTCGGAGAGGTAATAGCCTTGCCACTTGCGTATCCCGCGATCAATGTAACGATTAGTAAAAAAATCAGCCACCAAGGCAGCAAACTTTTGCTTACCGATTTTTTCTTCGTAAGTCATCAATCTCACCCCAAAGATTAGTTTACGAACATATGTTTGCTATTTCAAGAAAAAGGTTATGTTTATTTGAATGTTACAAAACGATGACAGCAAAAATCTTGATAAGTCTTAAGATTTTCTTGATTTGAAATCATTTTGTAACATTTCCGCTTGCCGCATGTTAGTCTGAAATTGTTGAAACGATCCGACAAGCGACAACTTCTGAGTGGGAGTGATTGACATGAAAAAATGGATGATGATTGCAACGGCATTCTTAGCACTTAGCGGCGTTTCCGGTGCCGCTTTATATCAACAACATGTCAGTGCTAAAAGCGATGTGAAAACCACAACGGTAAAAACAGTCACGGAAAAAACAACAAGTCAGCCGAAAGCAACGAGCAAGTCACAGGCATCGTCAAGCTCATCATCAAGTACAGCTCAAACGACCAGCACGCATGAGTCCGGCGCTACCGTAACCGTTAAGACCCCTGCAACGACAACCGAAAAGACGACGGCAAGTTCAGCAAGCACAGCGACTGATGCTGCTGCCACAACCAGTGATGCTGCAGCAACAGCAACGACCCAAACGGCAAGTCAGCCCACGGTTCAAGCGCCGTTTTATGTTGGTACGTGGCATAACGAACATGTATCATTGACCATTACGGCTACTCAGATGACCATTTCCCAAAATGGCATTTCAAAGACGTCTCGCTACACGGCGACATCAAACGGTAATGGTTATGTTCTTACACCAACCGATATCGAAGCAGACGCGATTTACTTAGTACCAGTAACAGGCGGCATTGAATGGGTTGCACCCGGCACCACCACACCATTAATTCTTCGGCCGTAAGTAATGCGCATACCACATAGACTTATCTTTTGGAGCGATCAAAAAAGGCGCCGCGAAAGCCAACTTTTACTGGCATTCGCGGTGCTTTTGAAATGACGTCAAGACTAATCGGTTGCTTTATTCAGCGCCTTGTCTTCAACACTTGCAAAAAGATGGTGATCGAAGAAGCGTTTTGTTTCAGGTAAGGCAAAACTGGTATAATCACGTGCATGGCCAACGCCGGGTACCACGTGGATGGAAATGTCCCGGCCAAACATGGCAGCTTGCTGGACAAAATGCAGGGCACTTGGTAATGGCATTAATTCATCTGCCGAGTTGAACAATAAGGTTGGCCCGAGTTGATCAGTTAAATGATTGGTTGGGTTAACGGCGGTTAGTAAGCGCGGATCCAACCCGCCCAGATATGTCTGAATAAAGTATTTATAAAAAGCGTCATGGATTTCATGAATTTCGGTCAGGCCCAGTTCATTCTTCGCGTCAACCGAGGCTTTTACCATTTGATTCTTCTGCACCCAGTTGGCAAAATCAACTACGGGCGACCATGCCACAACTGGGTAGCCAGTGGTCAGACTATTTTGCAACACCATTGTGCCTCCCGAGCTGGCGCCTAACAAACCTACTCGTTCGCGATCAAATTCATAAGGAGAGGCAAGTAGCCAGTTTATGAAATGATCAAAGTCGTTTTGGGCGGTCGGATATAGAAACTTGGGAGCTAGCCGAAAATTGGGAATAGCCACCAGATAGCCGGCGTCCGCAAGATATTGGCCCAAATCGCTTTCGTTTTCTTTATCGCCACGGAACCAGCCGCCACCGTGTGCGTATATGACGGCACCGCCATTAGCCGCGTCCGGTACGTAAATATCAACGGGTAAATCATGGGCCTCATCATAGATCACGTCTTTTTCCACTTGCATATTTGCCTATTCCTCCTTATTCTTATACATTAATCATATTCTAACCATAGTCCCAAAAGCCGTTTAAATGCAAATCTTTACATATTTTTGTTCGGTTTTGAAACATCAGATTATTGGGATGGCGAAAGGAAAAGCATGCGATATACGTTTGATTCAAAGGTGACAACGGCAACCACAATTAAGCGCTGGTTAGCCAAACAAGGTGTTAGCCACAGATTATTCAAGAAAATGTTAGCGAACCATTTATTGTGGCTGGATGGTCATCGCACTGGCAATACAGCGATTCAGGCTGGGCAGACGGTGCGCTTCGCCATTCCAACGACGATGACGGTGACACCGGAAAAAGCCTCGCTCGATGTTCTGTATGAAGATCAAAACTGGCTGATTATCAATAAACCGGCTCATTTAACCAGCGTTCCCGGTCCTCATGATCCTCATCACAGTTTGTTGAATCGCATCGTCTGGTACCTGCAGCAGCAAAAGATAACCGAACCGCAACCCGCGATTATCACGCGCCTGGATCGCGATACAGTTGGATTGGTTTTAGCCGCGAAACACCCGTATGCACAAGGGCGGTTTGACCAGGCTCATCATGCAACCTTGAAAAAAGAATATCTGGCCGTGGTTGCCGGGCACCTCAGTCATGCAACCGGGACAATTGAAGCACCCATCGGTCTGGGTCCGGACGGCATTCATCGGATGGTTACGGAAAACGGACAATCGGCCATCACGAAGTATCAAGTGCTGAAAGAAGCGGTCAACACCTTGGTCGATGTGCAATTATTAACCGGCCGTACCCACCAGATTCGAGTACACTTTGCCAGCCTTGGCCATCCCTTAATCGGTGATTCACTTTATGGCCAAGCGAGTCCGCTCATTGATCATCAGGCATTACAAGCGACCCATTTAAGTTTTGTGGACCCATTTTCTGAAAAAAGAATTCAGGCTGATTTACCGATTCCTGATGACTTTGTGAACCTTTTAAATCAGTAGCGCCAGATCCTGATTGTCATAAACGCAACACGCCTTTTATTTGCTGATGCGGGTAGAAGGTTTTTTAATAGTCTATTTTCGACAATTGTATGATATAGTGTTTAAAAATGCGGGAGTCAATTTTTAAAAATGCTTGATTTTTTAAAATCGATATGCATAATTTGAAAAGCAGATTTCAATAATCGCCATTTTAAAGAATGGAGGCGCAAACGTGAGCTATTTACCTTTAAGCAGATTTAAATACAATAACAATGGCACTGGCAGAAAATCACCACAGGAAATTGATGACGAATATCATTTAAGGCTTTCAGGTCCCTCAACAGTCCGGACTGCGCTCTTTCCGGCACTCGAAAACACGAGTCTTCTGGATGAAGCAGCCATCGAAAAGCGCTCTATTTCAATCGCCAAGTATCCGATTTATTTTGTCGAAACTCACAAGATTAATCTTCTGGTTGCTAATATTCTTAGGAACTCAATGCAGATTACCAAATTGGCAAATCACAATGAATTGCCTCAAGTTGCGATTAACAGTTATTTAAAGAAGCTTCTTAGCAATGAGATTATTTTTACCAATGAGATTGAAGGTGTTGAAACAAACCCGAAAGAGATCGGGACGATTATTGGTAATTTAAAAAACCGGCCGGGTAGAGTTGAAAAACGTTTGGAATCAACCATTCGCAAGTATCATGACTCGATTACCGCAAGAATGCGTCAGATTGACACTTTGAAGGATTATCGTGATATTTATGATGAGTTGTTAAAAGGGGAGATTCCACCAGAAAAGTTGCCGGATGGTAAACGATTCAGAAACTCATTTGCATTTATTGGGACTGGTTCACATGCGGTCCATATTCCTCCGATTGATGAAGCAGAGATTGAGACGGCTTTAGAACAGCTCATCATCTTTATGAATAATGATGACCTAGTGACATTGGAAAAAGCGATCATCACCCATTTTATGTTCGAAAATGCCCATCCGTTCTTAGATGGAAACGGTCGAACTGGCAGGTATTTGCTCTCGTCATATTTGTCAAGCAAGTTAGATCCCTTCACTGGCTTGTCTGTATCAACAGCGATTCATAACAATCTTTCTGCTTATTACCGGCTTTTTCAGGAAGCAGACAATATTGAAAATCGCGCGGAGTTAACTTTTTTCTTAGAAGGAATGTTAAAAATTATTGAACACGGTCAACTTGAAGTTATTCAAGAATTAGAGTCAGCTAAAGAACAACTACATGTAACCGGGGAAAAATTATATTCAAAATTTGCAAACCTGAACGACGAGATGAAGGATATCTTATACTTGCTTCTCCAATCTTATTTGTTTACGGAGAGCATCACTTATGGCATTCAGGATCGTGATATTGTCCAAGTGCTTAAAAAGGGTTCAAAACAAACTCCTAGGTCGCGGACAAAACGCATGATTAATCAGTTGGAAGCTGACGGTCTCATCACAAGTGTCAGCAAAAATCCGCTTCAACATGTCCTTAGCAAGGCCATATTAGACCAAATATTACCTTTGAAGTAGCTTGCTATTAGTTAATTGGTTGAAATCGTTGCCGATCCGAAACTGTTGGCCATTTATTTAAGCCAAGCCCTACAACCGCTGCTTTTAGGTTAGGGCTTATTTGGCGTTGGGCAATAGCTTTCAGTATGGGCATTCTCACCAATCAGGCACAAAAGCAAAAAAATATCGCGTTCTATCAGTAAAAAACTGACAGAATGCGATATTGGCTGATGAACTGCGATCAGATTATTTAACTTCGGTGAAGACCACGCGTTTACGCAACTTTGGTGAATACTTCTTGAGTTGCAAACGATCAGGCGTGTTACGCTTGTTTTTGGAAGTTAAATAGATACGTTCGCCGGTTTCATTGTTACCTAAGATGATGTTGTTCCGCATCTTTTAGCACCTCGCTTTTTTCTAATTTAACCTGTCAAGCATACAGGATTGACAGACTAAAATCAAGGCTGGGCGTTAAAGGCAGCAAAGGGCGTGACGCCGTGGGTTCGTGCAATTTCCGCAACGCCATCAGGATCGGCCGTGGTTAAGCCAGGCAGGTCAATGGCATCACTTTCGCCAGTATCGGCCTGAACGACTTGAAAGAGGGGCTCAGCCGGATAAACGAGAAGTTGCGTTGAAGTTTTAACATCTTGTGTGTCTTCATGTAGCAATGGCACGTTTTGCAGTGAACTCAGTAATGCTTGGTTAGCTTCCAAGAAATCATTCAGGGTATCCCAACTGTCAAGAATTGCAATCGGAGGTTCTAGCGGTGTCAGATAAGCAGCAAAACGCCGTAAATCATCTTCCCATTTACGAACCGAACTTTCAGCAAAGGTGGTCTGATCTAATTGTTGGACTAATAGTTGCGGAACCGACTCACTTTTAACAGAGTCAGGCATCGCTGTCATTCGAGCGGTTAAGTCGCTAATGCAACGATAAGCCTGCTTAACATCTGCTAAAAATTTCAAAATATCAGTTCCACCGGCATTTTCATAGGCAGTTTGAAACTCATTGCCAAGTACACGTTTATTCGACATCAAAACTCCTCCTTACACGCAGGTTTCGCGGCTGGCAAACGTGTTGTGATGAATGCAGGCAAGTGATCCTTCATGCTGACCGATGCCCACAAACGATCTAGCCTTGCAAAGCTTTAAACTCGGCAGCACTTTAGCATACGCAACGCCTATTTCCAGCCATGACCGTACGATCAAAATGCGCACCAAACAGATGACACCGTGAGAAGGATTTACATTTCCAAGGCGTTTCATAATCATTTGGTTTCGCGCTACCTTTATCATAAGTCAAACTGTCAATGCTGGCACGCTTTTCTACTGATTTTGCCGATGGTGTACCACGTTCCAGCGCCATAGACCGAGAACAATGATTAGCAAAGCGGACATGATGCCGGCAATTATCCAAGGAAGCAGGCCATGATCATCCGCATCGCTTGGTGATCGTGGTCGGGAAGCAGTTACACTGATCGGTAACTGGCCGTTGTAGCGAAAGTTGACTTGTTTGGACCAAGTGTAAGATCCCGATTTTGCCGTCCATTTGAGCGTGTAGGTACCTGCAGCCAACTTGGTCTCATTCAAAGGCATACTTTGGGTAAAAAAGGAATGCGGTGCAACCGCTAACCCCGTAAAATGACCTGTCAGTAGCGGCTTTTGGCTACCGGGTTTAACCAAAATATAATCTGTTGCAATTTCACCGAATTGATTACTTGAAGGGTTATGCAGCCGCGCCTTGACGACCGGTGTGTGGTTGTTGGTGCCGATGCTGGCTTTGGTTATATCAAGCAATGGCGGATTCGGCGTGGTAAGATCTTGCCGCAAAATGGTCGTAATGCCGATTGCAAAGCGGTTTGTGAATTGAACCCCGTTGCTGGAAGCACGACTTGATGTGGCGCCTTCTTGCAGGACATAAAAGCCGCCTGCGATAATCCCGATAAAATGCTCAGCTGGAGCTTGCAACTGATACGTTACGGTTTGCTCGGAATTGGCTGCAACAGTAACCGTTCTTGGTCCTTGAATTAAGGTGCTCAGACGAATGGCGTTTTGATCAAGCGGTGGTTGGCTTTGATCAAAGGCAATGACCCCGCTATTGGTCGTATATGCCGGATTGACTGCAATACGGTAGGTTTGAGTCTGGTCACTTTGATTAGCGATCCGGAGCTGTAAATCTTCTTGTTGGCCCGGGCTAACTTGTAAGTCAAAGTAACCGGTAACCGACTGACGCTGATTATTAGGCAGGACCGGCGTAACCGTGAATGTTGGTGAAATGGCAGCGGTTGTCACGGTCAATGGCCAAATAAAGAGCACGCTAAATAAAAGAACCAAAATGGGACTTATTATCTTTTTCACAATTGTCGTCACCTTTCGCCTGTCGGTATGTAGGGCAGCTGTTCGTTGAGAACGGAATCAGCTGCCATTACTGATTATCAGACGTGGTTAACTTTGGCTAGTAGATCGGTTGTTACTTAAAAGTCCTCAGTATGTTGGAAAAATCACCATATATGTTTGTGAGGTGATGGCAGGTGACCTCGCCGCGAGATCAATGTGTTCCTGCAAGTTGGCGAACTTTCGACTAACAGTAGTGCTTGCCGGCATGGTGTCACGCACCTTTCTCAAGGAGTTGTTTGAACGACTTTATTTTACCGATAAGAACAAATAATCAGTCGTCAAATGCTTAGGCTAAGTTCGATGTCCAATTAGCTGAGGCTTGTCATACCGTGGAAGATACTTGATAATATGAAAAGATAAATAGTTTCGCGCGCCGCAATCGCGAGAAAATTTGCTACTGGAAATATTTTTGTCTCAAAAAATGGAAAAATTTTGTCAGTTGATGAGACAAGGTTAACGTATTTTCACAGGCCGCAATTTATATGTGTGGATTTAGGGGTTATGAGTGAATGTTGGATGTCTTGGCCGTTTGATTATAAGAGTGTTGGTTCGTAACGCGTTCGCTAGCGCTGGGATCTGCGTGTGAGGATTTCAGACGCAATGGTCACGACAGGGGCATCGCGTCTGAGGCTGCCTGTGTTCTAGCTTATGCCCATAACGCGCTCACTGGCGCAGGGATCTGCGTGTAAGGACCTTAAGCGCAATGGCCAAGACCCGGCCATCACGCTTAAGGCCGCTTACACTCCGACTTCTAACCGCGCCGGTTCGCGCTCACTTTTTTTAGGAGGCGTCATTTTGAAAGGTCCGCGAGTGACAGTTCGTCCTTTTACGACATCAGATATTGATGATTATTTTGCTTATGCCAAACTAGAACAAGTCACGCGGGCGGCAGGGATGGCGCCTTTGAAGACTCGTCAAGAAGCAGCGAATCACGTTAAGCGGTTTGCTCGTGAGCGTCAGGATCTGGCTCTTGTTTATCAGTTGCATGTGATTGGCAACATTGGGGTTTATCCGCGTGAGTTATCGCCACTGACAGGGGATGATATGACGCGTGAAATTGGCTACATCCTTCATCCGGCTTATTGGCATCGAGGTTTGATGCGTGAGGGACTGCAAATGGTCATTGCAAATCAATTCGCCCATGATATTAAGGCTATTTGGGCAGGTGTTTTTCCTAGTAATCATGCTTCAATTCACTTGTTGAAACGTTTAGGCTTTACATTTCAATTCGAAGTGCCGCTGCCACGGGGATTGAGTGGCGACCATCCCCGCGATGAACAATATTTTAGATTGTTACCGAATCAGTTTGAAAATGAGGATTTACTTTAATATTTTTTTGAAAACCGGGTGAATTCAATCCGGCTTTTCTCTTTTATATAGGCAACGAATTGAAAAATGCTATAATGAAAACGAGTATTAGTCTGGAGGTTTCAAAATGACTGTGCAAACAGAGTATGAACAGGCCTATCATAAGCGGCTTGCAGCAATCGAAGCTGATCCGCAATTGACAGTGCTATCAAGCATGAATCAACCGCAAGAATCGGATCAAAATGACGTGCGCCAATATATTGTCTTCACCGATTTTAAAGCCGATGAACAGAAACAAAAAACCAACTCGATTTACGTCTACACACCGTTTGAAAATGTTGACAAATATGGCCATTCGAAAGCAGATTATCAGGCACAGCTCTTATTTGAAACGAATCGCTGGGACAACGTGATGCATATTACGGTTTTAGAGACGCTGGGTTCCGAAAGTCGCTTGGCTTTTTACGATTTTGAGAATCTTGGCCTCGCACAGTTGGCGCTGAAAGCTTTTCTGAATTTGGCGATGAAGGCCGACGTTGCGCTCGTGGATGGCACGATTAGCTCGTTTGATAAAGTTAATTTAGCCAAGTTACGGCATATTTTCACAAAATTTGGATTTAACCTGAAACTGACTGATCCGAAAACCGGTATCGGTAAAATCAGTCGTTCCTTACAATAGACCGGTAGCCGGTAAAATGATGCCGCAGTATCTTGAAACAGTATAGGAACTAAGTAAAATCGACCGCAAAGACAAGTTGTCTTGCGGTCGATTTTAGTTTGGCGTGAGCTTCCTTTAACGATGTTCCTACTAAATCAGTTAAACTTATATTGGAAAGATTAAACTAGGCTTTTAAACAAGTTTGCCAAGAATGTAACAGATTTATGAAAATACTGTAACAGAACCGCTCTGTTTAATCGGTGTTTTTCAGTTAAATTAGGGGTTGAAACGGAACACAAAAAGCGTATTATGAAACACATCAATAATGAGGAAGTGGCGAAATGGCTGAAGAGAAGCGTTATGGCGCAGATTTAATTGTCGAGAGTCTAGCAAATCACGGGATTGATTATGTTTTTGGAATTCCCGGCGCCAAAATCGATCGGGTTTTTGAAACCCTAGAACATCCCAAAACTAAAAAAAGTCCGCAATTAATTGTCGCCCGACACGAGCAAAATGCAGCCTTTATGGCAGCCGGCATTGGCCGTTTGACTGGTAAGCCCGGCGTTGTCTTGACGACTTCAGGACCTGGCGCTTCGAACTTGGCAACTGGCCTTGTTACAGCAACTGCTGAAGGCGATCCGGTTTTGGCATTGTCCGGACAGGTTAAGCGAGCAGATTTGTTACGTAGCTCCCATCAAAGTATGCGGAATGCGGATCTTTTTGCGCCGATCACAAAATATGCGGCTGAAGTTCAGGATCCGGACAATGTTAGTGAAATTATTGCCAACGCTTATCAGGCGGCAGAATCAGGCAAGCAGGGCGCAAGTTTTGTGTCGATTCCCCAAGATGTGACCGATTCACCGGTCAATTCCGAACCGATCAAACCGTTAGTGGCACCAAAGTTGGGACCGGCCAGCCCTAGTGACATGACTTACTTGGCACGTGCGATTAAGGAAGCCTCATTACCAGTGTTGCTGTTGGGTATGCGTGCATCGTCCAGCGATGTGACTGCTGAAATTCGCGAGTTGTTGTCGGTCACCGAGTTACCGGTTGTCGAAACATTCCAGGGTGCCGGCATTATTTCGCATCGCCAAATCGATAATTTCTTTGGCCGGGTCGGTTTGTTCCGTAATCAGCCGGGTGACATGTTGTTGCAACATAGCGATCTGGTTATTGCAATTGGATATGATCCTGTGGAATACGAACCTCGTAACTGGAATGCTGATGGCAAGGCCCGCATCATTGTGATTGATGATGTTCCTGCTGAAATTGATCACAACTTCCAACCGGAAACCGAATTGATTGGTGACATTTCACAAACACTGGATATTTTGGTTCCGTTGCTGCGCGGTTATCAGGTGGCCCCGGAGAGTAAACATTATCTGAGTGAATTACAATCTAAATTACAAGACAGCGACGTACCGCCAGCCTTGACGGATCAAAAGCTGATTCATCCGCTAAGCATTGTTGCCGCATTACAGGAGCGGGTCGCAGATGATATGACTGTGGCAGTTGATGTTGGTAGTCATTACATCTGGATGGCACGGCATTTCCGTAGTTATGAGCCACGACACTTACTTTTCTCGAATGGTATGCAAACATTGGGTGTGGCACTACCGTGGGCGATCGCGGCAACGTTGGTTCGTCCAGGAAAAAAGGCGGTTTCAATATCCGGTGATGGCGGTTTTCTTTTCTCGGGTCAAGAGTTGGAAACTGCCGTGCGGCTCAAGGCGGATTTAGTTCATATTATTTGGAATGATGGCCATTATGATATGGTAAAATTCCAAGAAGAGATGAAATACGGGCGTGCAGCAGGTGTTGACTTTGGACCGGTTGATTTTGTGAAGTATGCAGAAGCTTTTGGCGCCAAAGGTTTGCGTGTTGATAAGCCAAGCGAACTTGGAACCGTGCTTGATGAGGCGTTTGCGACTCAAGGTCCAGTGATCGTTGACATTCCGGTTGACTATTCCGATAACGCCGAACTTGGCGCTGCGATGTTGCCTGATCAGATCTATTAATCGTTAACTGGACTGACGTGGGGAGCGTGGGGCTCAGTGTGAGATTGTCTGTTTACACTCCGACCCCTAACCGCGCCGGTTCACGCTCACTTCAAAAAGGAGATGTCGTTTTGAATACGGATCGGTTGTATCAACATGGAACAATAGCCATGCTGGTTCCGGGGCTTTTTGCGGGGACGCAGACAGTTGGGGAATTGTTGCAGCACGGTGATACTGGCATTGGAACTTTGACTGGGCTTGATGGTGAGTTAATTATTCAGGCGGGTAAGGTTTATCAAGTGAATGCCCAAGGTAAAGTTCGAGAAGTGCAAGAAGACGAGAAGGTTCCTTTTGCTAACGTTCACTATCAACACGACGTTGCAGCTGGTAAGCTTCAGGGGCTTGATTTGGCCGGGTTTCACAAAGCGACTCTCGAGCGGCTGCAGACCAGTAATTTATTTGCGGCGGTTCGTGTAGAAGGTACGTTTACGCAAATGCATACACGAGCGGTGCTGCCGCAACAGCCATCTTATCCGACCTTGACCGAAACGGCCTCGGGTCAAAAAGAATTTCATGCCGAGAATATCAAGGGCACTTTAATTGGGTACTTTTCACCGGATCTCTATGCGGGTGCGGTTTCACCTGGTTTCCATGTCCATTTTCTGGCTGCTGATCATAGTATGGGTGGGCATATTCTTGGCTTCGAATTGGATAGTGGCGAACTGTTTTTACAAAAGTTTAGCGACTTCCAGTTGCATTTGCCAACAGATGATCAGCCTTTCTTGAAGCAACAATTTGATACAACAAGTTTGGTTGCTGATATTCTTAAAGCTGAGAGTTGAGTTAAAGCCGTGTGAGAGTGAGTTGCTGTTGTTAGTTGAACATGATATGGTGAGTCGTAATTGAGATTAGAGGTCGCATCAATCATGAGTCGCAGCTGCAATGGTCTGAACACCAAGCGCGCAGTTGTTAAAGGGAAAGGTGCCGAAATACCGGTTGAGTTCAGCCAATCGATATTGGGCCAGTTGGATAATATCCACTGGACTGTCGCGATTATCGCGGGGCGCTAACAAATCGGATCACGTTTATTCATGGTAAAAAGCAGAATAAGCCGATGGGTTAGTCACAACAGACCGACTCATTGGCTTTTTTTGTGTGAGCGTGAGCAGGAGCGCTTAGCAATCGGAGTGTAAGTGGCCTCAAGCTTAAATGGCTGGGCTTTGGCCATTTAAGCTTGAGGTCCGTCCTTACACGGAGATTGCTGCGACTGCGAACGCGTTATAGAAAGCAGAATAAAATTATCGGATTGCCCGAAGAAGAATGCTTCTGCCTTTGTTGCAGTTTTTCGTCCATAAACACCGGTCTTGGGCCATCGCGTTCGAGGTCCTTACACGCAGATCCCTGCGCTGGCGAACGCGTTATAGAAAGCAGAATAAAATTAACGGATTGCCCAAAGAAGAATGCTTCTGCCCTTGCTGCAGTCTTCCATCCATAAACACCGGTCTTTGGCTAACGCATCGTTGCACCTAACCTGCCACCGGCTGTCAACAACCAGCCAATCACGAAAATCTCATTCCAGATATCGTCAGTAAAATCTGGCATTGTTTAGCAAAAATCAATTCACGTTAACAAAGGAGTTCATCTGTGGCACAATCAGCATCCAATCAAGTAAAACGAGAGCTCAAGACACGGCATCTATCCATGATTGCTCTTGGCGGTAGTATCGGAACCGGCCTTTTTGTTGCAAGTGGCAGCGCCATTGCCACTGCCGGACCGGGTGGAGCCATTGCAGCCTATATCGGAATCGGACTCATGGTTTTCTTTCTTATGACTAGTTTAGGTGAAATGGCCACGTATGTACCGGTTTCCGGCTCTTTTTCCGAGTATGCGAGTCGGTTTGTCGATCCGGCGTTCGGATTTGCTTTAGGGTGGAACTATTGGTTTAACTGGGCCATTACCGTTGCGGTTGATGTTTCGACGACTGCCATTGTTATGCATTTTTGGCTGCCAAATGTACCCGGCTGGCTGTTTTCGTTGGGGTTTTTGGCGCTGATCTTCTTGATTAACATTATTTCGGTCAAGTCATTTGGTGAAACTGAATATTGGTTGTCGTTGATTAAGGTTGTAACGGTGTTTGTCTTTTTAATTGTCGGGTTACTGACAATTATGGGGATCATGGGTGGGCATGGTCCCATTGGTTTCAAAAATTACACAACCGGTGCGGCGCCGTTTGTGGGTGGTATCCCCGCAACGTTGGCTGTTTTTGTTGTCGCGGGTTTTTCTTTTCAGGGAACCGAGTTGATCGGGATTACGGCCGGCGAAAGCGAAACGCCTGAAACAAGTATTCCTAAGGCGATTAAGCAGGTTTTCTGGCGTATTTTGCTGTTTTATATCCTGTCGATTGCCGTGATTGCCGCCATTATTCCGTACACTAGCCCGAATCTGTTGGGAGCCAGCGTGGATCAGGTGGCGATTTCGCCCTTCACATTGGTATTTGACCGCATTGGACTTGCAGGAGCAGCAAGTGTCATGAATGCCGTGATTTTGACCTCGGTTTTGTCATCGGCTAACTCAGGGATGTATGCATCGACGCGAATGTTGTGGGCGATGGGCGGCTCCGGCTTTGCACCGCGGATTTTTCAAAAAACGAACAGCCGCGGCATCCCGCTTGCTGCGTTGTTGCTAACAACTCTGGTTGGCGCATTAACTTTCTTGACCAGTATTATGGGACCACACGTTTACCAGCTGCTTGTAGCGGCGTCAGGGTTAACCGGGTTCCTGGCCTGGCTCGGGATCGCGGTTTCGCATTTTCGGTTTCGGCGGGCTTTCGTGAAACAGGGACATGATGTTCACGAACTCAAATACCATGCCAAGTGGTTCCCGGTTGGCCCGATCATGGCGATTATCATGAGTCTGATCGTCATCGTGGGCCAGGATTTGCAAGCAGTCCAGCACTTTGCTTGGGGACGGTTAATGGTGTCGTACATGTCAATTCCGCTTTTTATTGTGCTGTTTGTCTGGTATAAAGTGAAGTATAAAACCAAACTGATCCCGCTTGAAAAAGTCGACCTAGCTCCGCATCGCGAACATGAACCTAATCCTAAATAACAAGCTTACAAATGAAAAACGACTTGAAGGATGAATGTCATCTTTCAGGTCGTTTTTTATTACGCACTCTTATTGGTCGCAAAAGGCTACCAATTTGAAATTGTCACTGGTTATCATGCGGTGACGATTTATAACCGCTCATCGTTGTCAGCCGATAAGGAAGCATCGGTTTTCTTAAGATATAAATGCCGAATCTGCAAGTAGAGCTGGAAAATAGCATTGTCACTATCTTCAGTCATCCAACTAATGATTTCACCGCGAAAATCGGCCGGAACAGCTGCCTTGATAGCCGGTTCATTGTCCACACTGGTGATGACAAGATCAGCTTTTTCAAATGCTGCATCTTCTGGAAGTAAATCAACAACCGGTAAATCAGTCAACAGATTGACCATGCGCCGGTTTAACAAGTCGTGATCCAGGTAAGCCAATTTAACCTGTACAGTTGGCGTTTCAACAAAGTAGCGTAAATAAGGCGTTAATAGGAAATAAAGTGTGTGCAGGAATTGATGGTCGGTTCCCAAAAAATACTGATATTCAGGAGTTTTCGGCAAGGATGCCACGAATTTCTCCAAGACCCGGAATAGATTCGTCTTCGTGTAATTCAATCCGCGCGGCTGATAGAAGTCAACCAAATGCATGAAGTCCCCACCGAGCATCTCATTATTTAAAGCGATACGTGCGAGGTTGAGGATGAGCCCATGTTCATTGTTGAGATCAAAAGCGGTTTGATGCCGGACATGCTGATTTAAGAAAGCCAATAAGCGTTTCACAAAATCTGCCGTGACAGTTGGTCGCTGCAATAAATATTGGATGAAGTTTTGATCGTCCGGAATACTTGGCAAGAAGGTGATGGTCCGATGTTGCTGAAAATAAAAAAAGTCATTTTCACCCTTCATGTAGCGTTGGTTGAAACCAGGGAACATCTCACGTGTATAAACATCGTGTTGAAAAGGCGGATAGTCGTTAAAGATCCGATCAAATGCTTCATTACCGGTGACAAAATGATTGCCGCTGATACGGACGCGGCAGATCGCCCAAAAAAGGATTTCTTCAAGAATATCAACCGGATTCGTTTTGGCGTTCGGCAAGGCCATGTATTCCTGCACAATCTGATGTTCATCCAGAACCTTAAACGGCCAATCGACGCCATGATAGCCAAGCCAATAAAAGTCAAACAGGAAAAGCCGGATGCGGCTCTCCTGGCCAATAAAGCCTAAATCGCTAAAAGAAAGTTTTAGTTGAAATCGTTTGAGTAATTTGCGTAAGGTGGCGGTTTTACGGACCAAAGTCGAGCGGCTGATAAAATGGGCTTGGCAAAACTTTTCGGTTGATGGGTGATTGGCTTGCACGATATAGTCCACAAACTGAAAAGCAATGGCATGTTTCAGCAGGTAAAGATGATAATCGTCGACAGTGACATCAATTTCCATTAAAAGATTAATTTGACGGCGCTTTAACTTTTCCGGATGGACCGTCAAACCAGCCATATCCCGAAACAGTTCCTGTAAAATGTTATAGCCTTGCTGATATGAAAGGTCTAGGTGGCGACTGAGGGTATTGATGGTATAGGTCTGGACGGTGCTGTCCTTGATAGCCGAAAACATTTGAAACTTCTGCAAGTCAGCGCGGTCAAGAAAAGTTTGCTCATAAAGCATCGCGTACCCTCCAATCTGTAGCAATTAAAACCCCTTCACCTCTAATTATACCAAAGAATGACAAAAGCGATGCGACTCTCGTGAATGATTGAGCTTTTGTAACCTTAAGTAAGTGAATCAAATAACGGGCAGATTCACAAGTTGGTATAGCAATAGGCCAGACAGGGGTAAGAAGCTGATTATGCGTCTTCAGTGAAGTATAATCAAGATATCTAGAAATTCCTATTAAATTGACGCCTGATTCAGACATACAGGCGTAGTATCAAGCGTGCTGGTCTAAGAAGACGAGAGAATGACCTTGACTCGTGGGCTGCTACTTCAAGTCTTTATGCCACGCGTTTCCAAATGAATGGATTACCCAACACAGAAGTCTACAGGAAGGAGATTTTATGAAAGACAATCATGACATTTTCTTATCAATGTCCGATGCTGAAAAGCTGAGTTTGTTTCGGACCATTATTGACGTCAGGGAAGCCCAGACACCGGTTAAAAAGCGGGTGAAAGCGTATCGGGATCACCGGCCATTGGTTAGTGAAGTCAACCTTAAACAAGTTGCGGCAATTACCAATCGTAATTATGGCAGCGTCTATAACACGTATAATGGCCTGATGCATTCGCTGGAAGCAATGATTGGCCGCGAACATGCGTCGGTCAAAACATTGCTGGGAATACCGGTTGATGAGTTTCGCTATTTTTTGGTTAAACAGTCAAATCCGTATCATTTTTTGGATGCGGTTTTGTATCAGCGATATGAAGACTTTGATGACTTTTTAAGAGCCTGTGACAGTTCTAAAGCGACCGTGTTAAGACATTTGAAAGTCATTCGCGGTTACGCCCGGCAAAGTGGCGTCCAATTTTCTTACGAGACACTTTCCTTCGTGGGAGCGGAATTGAATGTCAGATTGTTCATCACCATTGCTTACTGGTTGGCAACGAATGGTGTCGCTTGGCCATTTGAAAACTTATCCCATGATCGTGCAGGCAAAATTTTAGATGACTTGTTGGTTGTGTTTGACAGTGGCAAGGTCAACAAGATTACGCGAGAATTGTTGATGTATTATATTGCGGTGGCTCACCAGCGTATTTTAAGCGGCCATGTTTTGTCACATGAAGCCGGCTCAAGAGTTTTGCAATATCCTGTCCCGAATCTCTTTAGTGATGCTGCTTTGAGCCTACTGGATAAGTCGAAGCGGTTGCAGCACCTGACAACGCAGCAGCAGCAAAGTGAAAGTGATGCCTTGTATTTCCTTTTTAATTTTGCCCCGCTGTATATTATTACGGATGGCCAGGTAGAACAACGAATCATTGCCCGTTACAATGACTATAATCCGGAAATCTATCAACTTATTAACGGTTTCTTTACGCGTTTTCCGTATAACTTTAAGCTTGATATCCATTTGCCGGATGATACTTATAATTTGTTATTTGCCAATATGCTAAGCGTGACCGTCAGCGTGTTAGCGTTCAACAAAGACTTCACGACCAGCTTGTTGGCGGAGTTTAGTGCCAATATGCAGCAAACCAAAGATGACCCGGACTTTTATCAGCAGGTTAAAGTAACCCTTGATGAGGTGATTGATAGTCAGCAACTGACATCATTTGTCGGCTGCCGCGATGTTTTGGCAGAAGCGTTTTATCGCAATCTGCATCAACTACTGGTTCAATTTCAGCCCCAACAAAAAGTATTGGTTGCGCCGGTCATTGAACAAACGGTGACGGGATACATTGATTTATTGGCCTTTTTACATGCGGTGCCATTTGTTGAGTTGGCTTCACCGGATGCCGACCTTAAAGATGTTGACCTGATTATTACGACTTCGGTTGGTGCCATTAAGGATGCAGCAGGACAAACCCAGATCTTCCCATGGCACATCAATGTCACGAACGATCATTATGGGCATCTTTATAGCCTTTTGCGGGAACTATGGGACGGGAAAACCCTCAAAGATGCGCGATTTATCTATTGAAAATGACGCATCGTTTTGCTAATTCTTTTAGTGAAAACTGCTCTCGATGCTTGTCTAAACACGAAAGATGCGGTAATCTAACAACGTATAGTAAACACGTCTGAAGCGCCTAATGGATGTTTTAGAGAGTTAGCGGGTGGTGCAAGCTGACATATCATCCTCATTCCAGCGCCTTAGTGGGCAGTGATGAACTGCACGGTGACAACCGTTATCAGCCTCAAGAGGGTGGCGTTATGCGCCAAACTTGGGTGGTACCGCGGAAAAAGCCTTTCGTCCCATTAGAGATGAAGGGCTTTTTGTGTGCACTGAGCACTCAGACGGGTTTTCGATTAGAAATAAGTACAGCAGTCCAAAGTTGGCCAAAGAGGCGCACCCTAGCGATGGCAAGCACCAGGAAAGTCGGCCTTTTGTGAACTGCTTGATACTTTTGAAGGAGGATAATATGTTAGATCTCAAGTTGATTCGGCAAAAGCCGGAGTGGGCAAAAAAGAAGTTAGCTGCTCGCACGATCAAGGGTGAAGAAATCGATGAATTAATCGCCCTTGATGAGAAACGACGTAAGGTAACAGTTCAAACCGAGGAGTTAAAGGCAAAGCGTAATGAAGTTTCCGGCCAGATCGCGGTGATGAAACGGAACAAAGAAAACGCTGACGAGCAAATCACGGCTATGCGTGAAGTTGGTCAAAAAATCAGCCAGTTAGATAAAGAATTAGCAGAACTGAATGAGAAAGTCACCTATATTCTGGTTCGGTTACCTAACTTTCCGGCCGATGATGTCCCGATGTCACTAAATGAAGACGACTCGCGTGAAGAATATAAATGGGGCAACATTCCTCATTTTGATTTTCAACCGAAACATCATTGGGATATCGGCGAGAAACTAGGTATTTTGGACTTTGAACGGGCGGCCAAAGTATCAGGCAGCCGCTTTGTCTACTATAAAGGTGCAGGTGCGCGACTAGAGCGAGCCGTTTATAACTTCTTCTTGGATGAACACCAAAAAGAAGGTTATGAAGAAATTATTCCGCCATATTTGGTTAACAATGATTCAATGTTTGGCACAGGTCAATTTCCTAAGTTTACTGATGCAACGTACACCATCACAAACGATGGTGAGCCATTAACCATGATTCCAACCGCAGAAGTGCCGCTGGTCAATTATTATCGCGGGGATATTATCGATGCTGCTAAATTGCCAGTTAACTTCACCGCACTAACACCTGCCTTTCGTTCCGAAGCAGGAAGCGCTGGTCGGGATACTCGTGGATTAATCCGGATGCATCAATTTAACAAGGTCGAAATGGTCAAGTTTTGCAAACCCGAAGATTCCTGGCAAGAATTAAAGAATTTGATTCACGATGCAGAGGACTTGTTACGCAAGTTGGGCCTTCCATATCACGTCATCACCTTGGCCAGCAACGATGCCAGCTTTACGAGTGCTAAAACGAACGATCTTGAAGTGTGGTTCCCGGCGCAGAATCGCTATCGTGAAATTTCGAGTTGCAGTAATTGCACGGATTTCCAGGCACGTCGAGCACAAATCCGTTATCGCGATGATGATGGCAAGCTGCAATTTGTTCATACACTCAACGGTTCAGGCCTTGCAGTGGGACGGACTGTCGCTGCCATTCTTGAAAATTATCAGCAAGCTGATGGAACGGTTAAGATTCCTGACGTTCTGGTTCCCTACATGCACGGCCAAACTGCAATCAAGCAGGAAGATTAATAGCAAAAAGTGCATCTTTATGCAGCGGATTATTAATAATTCGCTGCATTTTTCTTTGAACGTTCGGCTTAGAAATTCTTATTAAAACCTCATTTAAAAAGTGTTGACGCGGCTTGGCAAAGTTGCTATCATATTCTTCGTTGTCAAATTGTTAATTGCTTATCGCATTCATCAACTGCATGTTTATTCAAAAAAGATGTTGACATGCATTGGTGATCATGATAATCTATAAAAGTTGTT